>CAXMSP010000187.1:0-19288 GCA_964196225.1 uncultured Gammaproteobacteria bacterium
GCCGGATGGAGTTGAGATGGTCATGCCGGGCGACAATGTGAAGATGGAAGTGCAGCTGATCGCGCCGATTGCGATGGAAGATGGCCTGCGCTTTGCGATCCGTGAAGGCGGTCGTACCGTGGGTGCCGGCGTCGTATCCAAAATTATCGAGTAATTACTATGGCTACCAATCAAAATATCCGTATCCGTTTAAAGGCATTTGATCATCGTCTAATCGATCGCTCGGCGGCTGAAATTGTTGAAACCGCGAGACGCACAGGCGCGCGCGTCAAGGGTCCAATCCCCTTGCCGACGCGTAAAGAGCGCTTCACGATCCTGATTTCACCCCATGTGAACAAGGATGCACGCGATCAATACGAAATTAGAACGCATAAGCGGTTGATGGATATTGTTGACCCTACTGACAAGACTGTCGACGCACTGATGAAGCTCGATTTGGCAGCCGGGGTCGATGTTCAAATTAAACTGAATTGACCTGGTTTTTCGTCATGCCGGCCTACGAGCCGGCATCCATCAAAATCGTCTGAGAATGTCGACCGGAAAGCCCTTTGGGCTTTCCGGTTTTGCTTTTAAAGGCGAATTTGAAATGGATTGCGGCTCGTCGGCCGCAATGACGGGGAAAGTCTTTTTATTTATCGGATAAATACTTAACTTCTTGATTTTTATCTGGTATAGTGCGCGCCCTCGCGGCCCGACACGGATATCCTGTATCGGGCCGCACGTTTGAAAGCAGGGTAGTAAATCATACGGCGATGTAGTGACATCGGCCGCTGTAAAGGGAATTACAGGCGTTTCCAATGACAAGCAAGTCATTGAAAACGAAAGAAAAATATAGAAGGCTTATATTTTTCGTCATTTGAAAATTCGCGGATGAATTAATCAAATGCGACCGCTAAATTATTTTTGAGGTTTGACAATGTCTCTCGGTTTGGTAGGACGAAAAGTCGGTATGACCCGAGTTTTTTCTGATAATGGTGCTTCGATCCCGGTAACGGTTATCGAAGTTGAGCCCAATCGGGTCTCACAGATCAAAACAGTTGAAACTGACGGCTATGTTGCGATACAGGTTGTAACCGGTACGCGTCGTGCCAGTCGTGTGACCAGGCCGATGGCTGGACACTACAAGAAGGCAGGTGTCGAAGCTGGACGTGGTGCCTGGGAATTTCGCGTCGATTCGATCGATGAAATCGAGCTTGGCTCTGAGTTCAAGGTTGACCTGTTCGAGCAGGGACAGATCGTTGATGTTTCCGGTGTTTCGAAAGGTAAAGGCTTCCAGGGCGGCGTAAAACGTCACAACTTCACCATGCAGGATGCCACTCACGGCAACTCGATTTCACACCGCGCCAACGGCTCTATCGGACAAAACCAGACCCCGGGACGCGTTTTCAAAGGCAAGAAGATGTCTGGCCACATGGGTGCAGAAAATACCACCACCCAGAACCTGGAAGTTGTCAGGGTTGATACCGAGCGTAACCTGCTGTTAATCAAGGGCGCTGTGCCGGGTGCGAAAACTGGCGATGTCATTGTTCGCCCGGCATCCAAGCAAAAATAACGCAGCACTCAAGAGCCAGAGAAATAGAGATATAAAATGGACATCGCGATTCATAATTCGAAGAAAAAGGTATCCGTATCTGACGATGCCTTTGCGGCCAGCTTCAATGAAACGCTGGTGCATCAGCTTGTAGTGTCATATATGGCATCAGGCCGTGCCGGTACCAAGGCGCAGAAAACCCGTTCGGAAGTCAGTGGTGGCGGTGCCAAACCCTGGCGTCAAAAGGGAACTGGCCGTGCGCGTGCCGGTACCATTCGCAGCCCGATTTGGCGTTCAGGCGGCGTCACGTTTGCGGCGACCCCGCGCGACTACGGCAAAAAACTGAACAAGAAGATGTATCGCGTCGGCATGCGCAGTCTCGTGTCCGAGCTGGTGCGTCAGGATCGCCTGATATTGATCGACAAACTCGGCGTTACCGAACCTAAAACCAAGCAGATGCAAGCGCGCCTCCAGGAACTGGGTGTCGATGACGCGCTAGTGTTGACCGACGGGCTTGATTCAGCGGTGTACCTTGCGGCACGCAATATTCCCAACATCCAGGTGATGGATATCGCGATTGTCGATCCGGTCAGCCTGGTCAGACAGGAAAAGATTGTCATCGACGAGGCGGCGCTGAAGAAACTCGAGGAGCGTTTGTCATGAACCAGGAAAGAATTTTCCAGATTTTATTAACTCCGCACATTTCTGAGAAATCAGCTGTGCTGGGTGATACTGCCAATCAGGCGGTGTTCCAGGTCGCGAACGATGCAAAAAAGGCCGAAATCAAGGCCGCAATCGAACAATTGTTTAACGTCAAGGTTGCCAATGTGCGGACGGTAAATATGAAAGGCAAAACCAAGCGACAGGGCCTTCGACGCGGCAAGCGCTCGGATTGGAAAAAAGCATATGTTTCACTCGAACAGGGTCACGAAATTGACCTGGCATCCATAGGTGGTTAAGCATCATGGCATTGATTAAAGCAAAACCAACCTCTCCGGGTCGCCGCTTCGTCGTCTCGGTTAAAACCCCGGGCTTGCACAAAGGCAAGCCGTTCGCCGGGCTGATCGAAAAGAAATCCAGGACTGGTGGTCGTAACAATGCGGGGCGGATCACTACCCGTCACATAGGTGGTGGTCACAAGCAGCGTTACCGCGTTATCGACTTCAAGCGTAACAAGGATGGAGTCGATGCAGTCGTCGAGCGTATCGAATACGACCCTAACCGCAGTGCTCATATCGCGCTGTTGAAGTACATGGACGGCGAACGCCGTTACATTATCGCTCCCAAGGGCATTGCCGAGGGTACAAAACTGCGTTCGGGTGAGGATGCGGGCATCAAGAACGGTAACAGCCTGCCACTGCGCAGCATCCCGGTCGGTTCGATCGTGCACTGTATCGAGCTTAAGCCGGGCAAGGGCGCCCAACTGGCGCGCTCGGCCGGCACTTCCGCTCAGTTTGTTGCGCGTGAAGGCGCTTATGCCACGTTGCGACTACGTTCGGGTGAAATGCGTAAAGTGCTTGCCGATTGTCGTGCCGTGATCGGCGAGGTCGGGAATGGTGAACACAGCCTGCGCTCATTGGGTAAAGCAGGTGCAACCCGTTGGCGTGGTGTTCGTCCCACCGTGCGCGGCGTGGCGATGAACCCGGTAGATCACCCGCATGGTGGTGGTGAAGGGCGGACTTCGGGTGGTCGCCATCCGGTTTCACCCTGGGGCACGCCGGCCAAGGGATTCAAGACACGTTCGAACAAGCGCACTGACAATCTTATCCTGCGCCGTCGGAACAAGAGGTAATAGTAGATGCCACGTTCACTGAGAAAAGGCCCGTTTATCGATCAGCACCTAATGAAAAAAGTGACTGAGGCGGTTGCAACCAATAACAAGCGTCCGATCAAGACCTGGTCGCGGCGTTCCATGATTGTGCCCGAGATGGTTGGTTTGACCATCGCAATTCATAATGGGCGGCAGCATGTGCCGGTATTGATAAACGAGAATATGGTCGGCCATAAACTCGGCGAATTTTCGCTGACGCGAACCTACCGCGGCCATACCGTCGACAAGAAAGTAAACAGATAGGTAACCCGAATGGAAACCAGTGCTAAACATCGTCACGCCAAAATTTCGCCGCAAAAATGCCGCCTGGTTGCGGACCAGGTGCGTGGACTGCAGGTTGAGAAGGCGTTGACCCTGCTGACTTTCAGCAACAAGAAAGCCGCGGCATTGGTGCGCAAAGTGCTCGAGTCGGCGATCGCAAACGCCGAGCATAATGATGGCGCCGACATCGACGAACTCAAGGTTGCGTCGATCTATGTAGACCAGGGACCGAGCCAGAAACGTATGCGTGCTCGTGCCAAGGGTCGTGGAAATCGAATTTTAAAGCGTACCAGTCACATTACCGTGACTGTTGCGGACAGTTAAAGAGGCCAGCATGGGACAAAAAGTTCATCCAACAGGGTTTCGTCTCGGGATTGCCACCGACTGGACCTCGAAATGGTATGCGGATACGTCGCAATTTGCCGATTTTCTCGCTGAAGATCTGAAAATCCGTGAATTCCTGAAAAAGAAACTGGCGCAGGCAGCGATCAGCCGTATCCAGATTTCACGTCCGGCCAAATCGGTTTCAGTAACGATTCATACCGCACGTCCAGGCATCATCATCGGCAAAAAAGGCGAAGATATTGAAAGGCTGCGTATTGAAGTAGCGTCACTAGTTTCGGCACATCTTAATAATGTCAAAATCAATATCGAAGAAATCCGCAAGCCAGAGCTGGATGCCCAGCTGGTAGCCGAGGGTGTTGCCTCACAGCTGGAGCGCCGCGTGATGTTTCGTCGGGCGATGCGACGCTCGGTCACCAATGCCATGCGGATTGGCGCCGAGGGCATCAAGATCAATGTTGCCGGCCGTTTGAACGGTGCGGAAATTGCGCGTAGTGAATGGTATCGCGAAGGTCGCGTGCCACTGCATACCCTGCGCGCAGATGTCGATTACGGTTTTGCCGAAGCCCTGACTACCTACGGCATCCTTGGCGTAAAGGTCTGGATTTACAAGGGCGAGGTTTTCGATCTTGAAACTAAGGACTCGAGTGGCCAGCAGGCGGCCAAGTAAGAGAATCAAGTTATGTTACAGCCTAAAAGAACAAAATTTCGCAAGCAGTTTAAAGGTCGCAATCGTGGCCTCGCGACTGCTGGCGGTAAGGTCAGCTTTGGTGAATTTGGCCTCAAGGCCGTTGAACGCGGGAGAATTACCGCACGCCAGATCGAGGCAGCACGTCGTGCGATGACACGTCATGTTAAGCGCGGTGGCAAAATCTGGATCCGTGTTTTCCCGGACGTACCGGTTTCGAAGAAACCGCTTGAAGTGCGCATGGGTAAGGGTAAGGGCAATGTCGAGTTCTGGGTTTGCAAGGTTCAGCCCGGGCGCATGCTCTATGAAATGGAAGGCGTGGACGAAGGCACCGCCCGTGAAGCGTTTCGCCTGGCGGCAGCCAAGCTTCCGTTTAAGACAATGTTTGTTTCCAGGACCGTAATGTGATGAATGCTGCAGAACTACGTGGGAAATCTGAAAAAGAGTTACGCGAGGAGTTGCTTGCGTTGCGGCGCGAGCAGTTCAACCTGCGCATGCAACAGGGTATTAATCCGGATGGCGTGCGCAGCGATCGTATTACCAGCGTGCGTAAAGATATTGCGCGCGTAAAAACCGTAATGAATGAAAACCGTGGTGGTAAAGAAGCATGAATGACAAAGTGTTAAGAATTCAAACCGGCTCGGTTGTCAGCGACAAGATGGACAAATCCGCGGTGGTTATGATCGAGCGTAAAGTGAAGCACCCGATTTACGGCAAGTTCATGAAAAAGTCGACCAAGTTCCATATCCATGACGAAGATAATGAATGTGGTGTTGGCGATACCGTTCAGATCGCAGAATGTCGCCCGATTTCCAAGACCAAGTCATGGAAATTGGTAAAGGTTGTTGAGAAGGCTAACTAGAGCGCGCAGGTAACCAGCTATGATTCAAATGCAAACAGTTTTAAACGCCGCGGACAATAGCGGTGCGCGCAAAATGCAGTGCATCAAGGTGCTCGGTGGCTCCAAACGACGCTACGCTGCGATCGGCGATATCATCAAGGTCAGTATCAAGGATGCTATTCCGCGCGGTAAGGTTAAAAAGGGCGAAGTTTACAATGCCGTCGTGGTGCGTACCGCGCACGGTGTGCGACGTCCAGACGGGTCTGCGATTAAGTTCGACGGTAACGCAGCGGTAATCTTGAACGCTAATCTGCAGCCGATTGGCACGCGTATTTTTGGCCCGGTAACTCGCGAACTGCGTGGCGAAAAGTTCATGAAAATTATCTCGCTGGCACCTGAAGTGCTTTAGTTATCAGGATTAAAAGTTATGCAAAAGTTAAAAAAAGGTGACGAAATCATTGTGATCGCGGGGCGCAGCAAAGGCCAGCGCGGCAATGTTCTGAAACGACTGGATGACGACCGCCTGTTGGTGGAAAACGTCAACATGGTCAAGAAGCACGTCAAAGGTAACCCGCGTAGCGGTGAAGCCGGTGGAATTCTTGATCAGGAATCACCGATTCAGATTTCCAACGTGATGCTCTTCAATCCGCACACCCAGAAAGGTGATCGGGTTGGGTTCAAAACCCTGGAAGACGATCGCAAGGTCCGTTACTTCAAATCTAACGGCGAAGTCGTGGATATTTAGGATGTTGTTAATAAAGAACAGGGTTAATTAGGAACAGGCAATGACCAGACTAGAACAACATTACCGGGACAGCGTAGTGAAAGACCTGCAAGCGCAGTTTTCCTACAAGTCTTCGATGGAAATTCCGCGTATCAACAAGGTTACCCTTAACATGGGAGTCGGGGAAGCCTCGCAGGATAAGAAGATCATCGATCACGCGGTTGAAGACATGACGCTGATCGCCGGTCAGAAGCCGGTGGTTACCCTTGCCCGGAAAGCGATCGCGGGCTTCAAGATTCGTGAAGAAATGCCTATCGGCTGCAAGGTAACGCTGCGTCGCGACAAGATGTACGAATTCCTGGACCGACTGATTAACTTTTCAATACCGCGAATTCGGGACTTCCGTGGTCTTAGTGCCAAGGCATTCGACGGGCAGGGTAATTATAACCTGGGGATCACCGAGCAGATCGCATTCCCGGAAATCGACTATGACAAAATTGACAAGCTGCGTGGTCTTAATATCAGCATAACCACCTCTGCACGGAACGACGATGAAGGACGCGCGTTGCTGGCAGCTTTTCAGTTTCCTTTTAGAGGTTAGACGAGTTTAGATTATGGCAAAAAATTCCATGGTACAGCGTGAAAAAAAGCGGAGTCGCCTGGTGGCGAAATACGCCCAAAAGCGCAGTGAGCTGAAGGCGACCATCGTCAGTAGTGAATCGACCTACGACGAAAAGATGGCCGCGGTCGAGATGTTGCAAAAGTTGCCGCGCGATTCAGCTGCGGTACGTGGGCAAAACCGCTGTCGTATTACTGGAAGACCCCATGGTGTTTACCGTAAATTTGGGCTGTGTCGTAACAAGATCCGTGAAGCCGCGATGCGTGGCGATATTCCGGGCCTGGTCAAGGCTAGCTGGTAAGAGGACAGAGATGAGCTTACAAGATCCAATTGCAGATATGCTGACTCGCGTGCGCAATGCGCAAAAGGCGAACAAGGTTAGTGTAAAAATGCCCGCGTCCAAGCAGAAGTCGAGAATTGCTGAGGTGCTGAAAGGCGAAGGTTATATCAGTGATTACAAGGTTTCGGACGATAACCTGAAGCAGCTGATTATCGAATTGAAGTATTACCAGGGCAAGCCGGTAATCGAAAAAATGCGACGCATTAGTCGCCCCGGCCTGCGTATTTTTAAATCGAAAGATGACTTACCGTCGATTAACGGTGGGCTCGGTATCGCGATCATATCTACCTCGAAAGGGGTTATGACCGATCGCCAGGCCCGTGCCGCTGGTTTCGGTGGTGAAGTTATCTGCTCGGTGGTTTAGGTTAAAGGACATGTCCAGAATAGCGAAAAAACCAATCGAATTGCCCAATGGCGTTGAATTCAGTGTCAATGGCAGGGAAGTATCCGCCAAGGGCCCGAAGGGCTACCTGACGTTGACCCTGCATGATGCAGTCAACCTGACCCAGGAAGATAACGTGTTGACGTTGTCGCCCAGGGACGAGCGCCAGTCTTCGCTTGCGGTTACCGGAACCATGCGCTCTGTGGTCAACAATATTGTCGAGGGTGTTGTCAACGGTTTTGAAAAGAAACTGCAGCTGGTCGGTGTTGGTTACCGTGCCCAGGCACAGGGAAAGCAGCTCAACCTGTCCCTGGGATTGTCGCACCCGGTAAATTACCAGGTACCCGAGGGGATCGAGATAGAAACCCCGGCGGCAACCGAAATTATCGTGCGTGGGTGTGATAAGCAGCAGGTTGGCCAGGTGTGTGCGGAAATACGCGCATTCAGACCACCCGAGCCTTATAAGGGCAAGGGTGTTAAATATGCCGACGAGCAGGTCGTCCGCAAAGAAGCGAAGAAGAAATAGGTTATGGATAAGAAACAATCCCGAATCAGACGTTCGCGTCGCACGCGTGGCAAGATTGCATCCCTGGGTGTGAATCGCCTGTGTGTGCATCGTACCCCGCGTCATACCTATGCGCAGGTCATCTCCGGTGAAACCGGAAAAGTGATTGCCGCTGCATCAACCCTGTCGGCTGATGTTAAAAAGGCGATCAAGTACCCGGGTAATGTCGATGCAGCGACTGCCGTGGGCAAAGTTATTGCCGAAAAGGCAAAAGCAGCCGGTGTCGAGTCTGTTGCATTCGATCGCTCGGGTTTTAAATATCACGGTAGAGTCAAGGCCCTGGCCGACTCCGCTCGTGAAAATGGTTTGAAGTTTTAAGCGCGCCTAACCGGGAGATTCGAATGGCAGAACCCAGAAATACACAGGCTGGCGACGATTTGATGGAAAAGTTGGTCGCGGTTAATCGCGTTGCCAAGGTAGTCAAAGGCGGACGTCAATTCGGCTTTACTGCGCTCACCGTCGTCGGTGATGGTAATGGTAAAGTTGGTTTTGGATATGGTAAAGCGCGTGAAGTGCCGCTGGCCATCCAGAAGGCGATGGAGAAAGCGCGCGCCAACCTGACGACTGTTGCGATTACAAACGGTACTTTGCAATATCCCTTGAATGCCCGTCATGGCGCGGCAAAGGTCTATATGCAGCCCGCATCGGAAGGTACGGGTGTTATCGCCGGTGGTGCGATGCGTGCGGTTTTCGAGGCCGTAGGCGTACATAATGTACTGGCCAAATGTAATGGTTCGCGTAATCCGATTAACCTGGTGCGTGCGACCATTAGCGGCCTGCAAAACATGAAGTCACCCCAGGATATTGCCGCCAAGCGCGGTAAGACCGTCGAAGAAATTACAGGTTAATGTGATGGCTGACGAAGAAAAGACTGTTAAAAAAGCCGCTAAAAAGACGGCGGTAAAGAAAGCTGCGACCAAAAAGACTGCGGTCAAGAAGGCGGTTGCCAAGAAAGCTGTCGCCAAGAAAGCGGCGCCGAAGGTTGAAACTGCGGTTGCCGCCGAGGCAGCGGCGCCGAAGGTTGAAACTGCGGTTGCCACCGAGGCAGCTGCACCGAAAGCTGCGCCTAAAAAAGCGGCCGCACCAAAAGCGGATTCTGGTGTCAAAAAGTTGAGCGTGACCCTTGTGCGCAGCAAGCACCATCGCCTGGCCTCACACAAGGCTTGCGTGGCGGGCCTGGGTTTGCGTCGTATGCATCAGACCGTACAAGTGATCGATACCCCTGAAAATCGCGGTATGATCAACCGGGTCCACTATATGCTCAACGTCGAGGAAGCGTGATGTACCTGAATAGTTTGAAACCTGCGAAGGGTTCTACCAAAGCATCCAAGCGTGTCGGCCGAGGAATCGGTTCCGGCCTTGGCAAGACTGCTGGACGAGGCCATAAAGGTCAGAAATCTCGTTCTGGCGGTAGTTTGCCTGCTGGATTCGAAGGCGGACAAATGCCGTTACAAATGCGTTTGCCCAAGTTCGGATTTACTTCGCGTATATCTCGATTTTCGGCCGAGGTACGTCTGAGCGAAATCGAAACTTCCGGTCTTGAGGATATTAGCCTGAAGGCACTGGTCGAGGCCAACCTGGTACCAACGCAAACCCGCCAGGCCAAGATTTTCCTGTCGGGCGAATTGAAGCGTAAGGTTAGCGTTGACGGTAGCGTTGGCGTGACCAAGGGTGCGCGCGCCGCAATTGAAGCCGCCGGCGGCAAGGTAGCGTAGGCGCGTCGTGGCCGGTCCTTCCGCACAACAGTTAGCCAGCAGCCTCTCGGGAGGCTCATTAAGCGAGCTGCGCAGGCGCATCTTTTTTGTGATTGGCGCCTTGATCGTATTCCGTATCGGTACCTTTATTCCGGTTCCGGGAATCGATATCAACGTGATGCGGGAGATTTTTGAACAACAGCGGACCGGCATCCTGGGCATGTTCAACATGTTCTCGGGTGGTGCGCTGGAACGCATGTCGATATTTGCGCTGGGTGTTATGCCTTATATTTCGGCATCGATTATCATGCAATTGCTGACGGTTTCGGTACCGACCCTGGAGCAATTGAAGAAGGAAGGTGAATCCGGTCGTCGCAAGATTACGCAGTATACGCGCTATGGTACGGTCGCCCTGGCAACCTTCCAGTCGATTGGTATCTCGATTGCGTTGTCCGGACAAAGTGGTGGCGGCGGTGCGGCGCTGGTCGTAAACCCGGGACCGTCTTTCATTTTTACCGCGGCGGTTACCCTGGTCACCGGCACCATGTTTTTAATGTGGCTCGGTGAACAGATTACTGAACGCGGCGTCGGTAATGGTATTTCGGTCATTATCTTTGCCGGAATTGTCGCTGGATTGCCATCGGCGATCGGTGGTACTTTTGAACTGGTACGTACCGGTGAACTGAATTCGCTGGTCATCCTGGCGCTGTTTGCCGGCGCACTGGCGGTTACCTACTTTGTTGTTTTCGTTGAACGCGGGCAACGGCGTATTACCGTGAACTATGCCAAGCGCCAGCAAGGACGCAAGATGTATGCGGCACAAAGCAGCCACCTGCCGCTGAAGTTGAACATGGCCGGTGTAATACCGCCGATTTTTGCCTCCAGTATTATTCTATTCCCGGCCACGCTGGGTAGCTGGTTTGGCCAGGCTGAAGGCATGCGCTGGTTACAGGATATTTCTGCAACGCTTTCCCCGGGACAGCCCTTGTATGTCATGTTCTATGCTGCCGCGATCATATTCTTTTGTTTTTTCTACACCGCGTTGGTGTTTAATTCGAAAGATACTGCAGAAAACCTGAAGAAGTCCGGTGCATTTATTCCGGGTATTCGTCCAGGCAACCAGACGGCGAATTATATTGACGGTGTGATGTCACGCCTGACCCTGGTTGGTGCGATGTACATTACCGCGGTCTGTCTGTTGCCGGAATTTTTAATACTGTTCTGGAATGTGCCTTTCTACTTTGGGGGCACATCGTTATTGATTATCGTCGTCGTGACGATGGATTTTATGTCACAGGTGCAGGCACACCTGATGAGTCATCAATACGACGGACTAATGAAGAAATCAAATTTTAAGGGATATGGCGGCGCCGGCGTGGTGCGCTGATTCCCGGGATTAAGGTAAGACCATGAAGGTAAGAGCTTCAGTTAAGAAAATGTGTAAAAACTGCAAGGTGATTCGCCGCAATGGAGCGGTACGCGTGATTTGCACCGACCCGCGGCACAAGCAGCGCCAGGGTTAGGCTTGCGCGTGAGTGATTTGTTGATTGATTTATTGAATTTTGGGCGATCGAAGGCTAGAATCTTCGCCCATTTTGGCCTAACGGCTTAGGAGAACGATTTTTTATGGCTCGTATTGCAGGCGTAAATATACCTGATCACAAGCATACAGTGATTGCATTGCAATCAATTTTTGGTATCGGCGCGACGCGCTCTGCCAAAATCTGTAGCGCGACCGGTATCGACCCACAGACCAAGGTGCGTGAGTTAAACGAAGAGCAGCTCGAACAGATTCGAGCCAGTATCGAAACCTATACCACCGAAGGCGATCTGCGGCGCGAGATTTCGATGAATATCAAGCGCTTGATGGACCTGGGTACCAATCGCGGGATTCGCCATCGCCGCGGTTTGCCGGTGCGCGGTCAGCGCACCAAGACTAATGCTCGCACCCGCAAGGGACCGCGTCGTCCGCTGAAGCGATAAGCCAGGATTAACAGGTAACATAATGGTTGATAAATCAGGTACCAAGAAGAAAACCAAGCGCGTCGTTTCTGACGGCGTAGCGCATATTCATGCGACTTTTAATAATACCATCGTGACCATCAGCGATCGCCAGGGCAACGCGTTGACCTGGGCTACCGCGGGTGGTTCGGGTTTTCGCGGTTCGCGCAAGTCGACGCCGTTTGCGGCACAGGTTGCGGCTGAACGCGCGGGGCAGGCAGCACAGGAAATGGGCATGAAAAACCTCGAAGTCATGGTTAAAGGTCCAGGACCGGGCCGTGATTCAGCGGTTCGTGCGCTGAACGGAATCGGATTCAAGATTTCGCGTATTGATGACGTTACGCCGATTCCGCATAACGGTTGTCGTCCTCCCAAAAAACGTCGTGTGTAGGCAGGTTTTATAATGGCAAAATATATCGGACCAAAATGCAAGCTGATGCGTCGTGAAGGCGCAGACCTGAGCTTGAAATCTTCACGTCGCGCGGTTGATACCAAGTGCAAGATCGACAATCCTCCCGGGATGCACGGTGCTGGCACCCGTAAGCCTCGGCAGTCGGATTACGGATTGCAGTTGCGTGAAAAGCAAAAGCTACGCCGTATTTACGGCATTCTTGAGCGTCAATTCCGTAACTACTACAAGGAAGCCTCACGTTTGAAAGGTTCTACCGGTGAGAACTTGTTGCAGTTGCTGGAAGCTCGCCTTGATAACGTTGTTTATCGCATGGGATTCGGTTCGACCCGTGCGGAAGCGAGGCAACTGGTAAACCACAAGTCGATCCAGGTGAACGGTAAAATCGTTAATATTCCGTCGTACGTGGTCTCAGCCTCGGATATCGTCAGCGTGCGGGAAAAATCTCGTAAACAGGCCCGTATTGCCGAGTCACTGGCGTTAGCCGAGCAGATCGGTTTTCCGGACTGGATCGATATGAACCAAAGCAAGTTTGAAGGTACCTTCAAGGCGCTGCCAGAGCGCAGCGAATTGCCGCCTGATATCAACGAGCAGCTCGTCGTTGAACTTTACTCCAAATAATTAGCGGGTTATTTATGTCTAAAATGTACTCTGATTTACTGAAGCCGAAGCATGTTAAAGTCGAAGAACAGGAGACCTACCATGCGAAAGTTTCAATTGAGCCGCTGGAACGCGGTTTTGGTCATACCCTCGGTAATGCGCTGAGGCGTATTTTGCTGTCTTCGGTGCGTGGTTGCGCCATCGTTGATTGCCGCATCGAAGGTGTGCTGCACGAATACACAACGGTCGACGGTGTTCAGGAAGACGTGATCGATATCCTGCTCAACCTCAAGGGTGTCGGAATCATCATGCATGCCAAGGACGAGGCGACGTTGACCATATCCAAGAAAGGTCCAGGAGTTATCACAGCGGGTGATATTCAGCTCGATCACGATATCGAGATCGTCGATCCGGACTACGTTATTGCAACACTGACCAAGGCCAAGAATTTTGATATGTCACTGCACGTGCTGAAGGGTCGCGGTTACCAGCCGGCCAATACACGCCAGACTTCGGAAGAAGATGCAGCGCTTGGTCATCTGCAGCTTGATGCATCATTCTCACCGGTGCGGAAGATTGCCTACAGCGTTGAAGCAGCGCGCGTTGAACAGCGTACCGACCTGGATAAGCTGATCATCGATATCGAAACCAATGGAACGATTGATCCGGAGGAGGCGATTCGCATCGCTGGTAGTATCCTCAAGGATCAGCTATCTGTGTTCGTTAATCTCGAAGGTTCGGACGAAGAAGTAGAGCACGAGCCAGAATCACATATCGATCCGATTCTGCTGCGTCCGGTCGATGATCTCGAGCTAACTGTACGCTCGGCTAACTGCCTGAAAGCAGAGAATATTTACTATATCGGCGATTTAATTCAGCGCACCGAAGTCGAATTGCTGAAAACCCCGAATCTGGGTAAGAAGTCCCTGACTGAAATCAAGGACGTGCTGGCGTCTTATAGCCTGTCATTGGGCATGCGTCTCGAAAACTGGCCTCCCGCCAGTATCGAAAACGACAGCAAGTTAGCGAGTTAAGAGGTTTAAACGATGCGTCATCGTAACAGTGGGCGACAGCTCAATAGAAACAGTTCACATCGCAAGGCGATGTTCAAGAACATGGCTGCTTCCTTAATAGATCACGAAGTGATTCGCACTACCGTGCCGAAGGCAAAAGAATTGCGTCGTGTTGCCGAGCCCCTGATTACGCTCGCCAAGGAAGACAGTGTAGCCAACCGGCGCGTGGCTTTCAGCCGTCTGCGAGACAATTCTGCCGTGGGCAAGTTGTTTACTGATCTGGGCCCTCGCTACAAGGAGCGTCCCGGTGGTTACATGCGTATTCTGAAATGTGGTTTTCGTCCTGGCGACAAGGCACCCATGGCCTATGTCGAGTTAGTGGATCGCCCGGATGTTGATTACGATGACGAGTAAACCTCGCGCACAATAAAAAAAGCCAGCGTCAAGCTGGCTTTTTTTTTGCCTGGTGTAGAGAACCGGCCTGATTGCTGCGCTGAACCTGTATCTCGAGTTTCGTCAGGCTGCCAGATCGGTGAAACGACGCCCGGGGATATTGCGCCTGTTTATTCCCATATTCGGCAGGAGTTGGTCCAGTTTGCCCATCACGATGCGACGATCTGTGCCAGTGCGCCGATCGTCGAGGAAAATGTAGTGACAGCGACAGTCTTTCTCGGTGCAATCTTCAAGTGGCAGGGACGGCGCTTCCCGCGACAGGAAGATTTGACCGGGCATATCGGCGACACGATCACAGGCAATGAGTCCAGGACGTATTTTTACCGAATGCCATCTGGTGTCTTCTGACCTTTTGTTGCGCTTGCCCGGGTTTCCGATTTTCTTGAAGTGCTGTACCTTTTCTCCGTAATTATATGGTTTGAAAACGAGCATGATGATTCCGACAAGCATACTCAAAATGACGATAGCAAAGAGTATCGAGCTCATATCAATCTCTGGGAATTGACTTAAAAACGCTTCCATCTTACCAATCTAGATTTTTTTAGCGAGTTTGCCCAGGTTATCTCCCTGTTAAAAAAAAGCCAATTCGAAGTTGGCTTTTGGTTTCACTCTTTTTTTTAACGATGTCTAGCACCCACTAGTACATTTGCCACTGCTATCGAAGCTCATGGTGCGGCCACTGAGGGGCACGTGAACCGGCTTTAAAAGTTTGGTTGTTGCAGCCGGGAATCGACAGTGACATGAGCTTTTGAGATCCCGATACGTCGGACCGCAGCTTTCGCGGCCCCCCCGCGTACGCGGGGTTGACGTATCGGGATGACAACTAGTCTCGAGGGGTGACGATCAGCTGTTTATCAGATCGAGAATTTCATCTCGGCGCTGTTCCATCAGAGCCTGATCACCGCGAGTCTCGACGTTCATGCGCAGCAGTGGTTCGGTATTGGAAGCCCGCAGGTTGAAGCGCCATTCTCCGAAGTCCATGCCGAGGCCATCGGTGCGATCGATTTGGTGAGGCAGTTCGGTGTAGTGTGCTTCCACTCTTTTAATAACCATGGCGGGGTCTGCGACCGTGGTGTTTATTTCGCCACTAACCGGGTAACGCTCGATTCGTTCGTCAACCATTTCGGCAAATGATCTGTTCTGGGTCGAAATCATTTCGCTCAGTAGCAGCCACGGGATCATGCCACTGTCGCAATAACCAAACTCGCGAAAGTAGTGGTGCGCACTCATTTCACCACCGTAAATGCCGTTAACGGCACGCATGGTTTCCTTGATAAACGCATGCCCGGACTTGCTTTGCACCGCCTCACCATGACTGGCCTCGATCAACTCGATCGTATTCCAGGTCAGGCGCGGGTCGTGCACGATGCGTTCCCCCGGATTTTGCTGTAACAACTGCACCCCGAGCAGGCCGACGATGTAGTATCCCTCGATGAAACGGCCGTTATGATCGAACAGGAAACAACGGTCGAAATCGCCGTCCCAGGCGACCCCCAGGTCGGCGCCATGCTGTTTGATCGCGTCGATGGTTGCGCCGCGCCCCTCGGGCAGCAACGGGTTGGGGACGCCATTGGGAAAAGTGCCGTCGGGATCATGTTGTATCTTGATGAACTCGAAGGGCAGGCGTTTCTCGAGCAGGTCGATAACTGGGCCTGCCATGCCGTTACCCGAGTTAGATATGATTTTGAGTGGCTTGAGATTATCGAGATTGCTGATATAACCCAGCAGGTGATCGATGTAGTCGCTGGACAGATCGGTCGCCGTAATGCTGCCCTTGTGCCCGGATTCGCTGAAGGATTCTTCCTCGGCAATACGGTGGATGTCCTTGAGACCGCTATCGGCGCTTAGGGGTTTGGCACATTCACGCACGAATTTAAAGCCGTTGTAGTCAACCGGGTTGTGGCTCGCGGTGATCATAATACCGCCGTCGAGTTCGAGATGAAAAGCCGCGAAATAGACCTGTTCGGTGCCACACAGGCCGAGATCGAGCACGTCGACGCCACTGTCGGTAAGCCCACGAGTCAGCGCTTCGAATAACTCGTCACTGGTCAGACGTACGTCGCGCCCGACTGCAACCTGTTTCGGCTTGATGAATTCTGCATATGCACGCCCGATCCGGTAAGCAATTTCGGTGTTCAGCTCATCCGGCACCTTGCCGCGTGCGTCGTATGCCTTAAAGCAGTTAATTGCCCCGCTCATGCGGATTCCTTTTGCGAATCGATGTTCGTCAGAATTGGTTTCAGGTACTGCCCGGTATAGGAACGCTCGACCATCGCTACCTGCTCGGGTGAACCGGCGGCGATAATTTCTCCACCCTTGCCACCACCTTCGGGTCCGAGATCGATAATCCAGTCCGCGGTCTTGATGACGTGCAGGTTATGTTCGATCACCACGATCGTATTTCCGTGGTCGCGCAGCCGATGCAATACCCCGAGCAGCTGCTCGACGTCGTGGAAGTGCAGTCCCGTGGTCGGTTCGTCGAGGATGTAGAGAGTGCTCCCGGTATCGCGCTTGGAAAGCTCACGCGAAAGCTTGATGCGTTGCGCCTCGCCGCCAGAGAGCGTGGTCGCGTTCTGACCCAGGGTAATATAGCTCAGGCCCACGTCCATGAGCGTATCGAGCTTGCGCTTGATGACCGGGATGGCGCTGAAAAACGTGGTTGCTTCTTCAACTGTCATTGCCAGAACCTGGTGGATCGATTTTCCCTTGTAGGTGATATCCAGGGTTTCCCGGTTATAGCGTTTACCCTTGCAGATGTCACAAGTGACGTAAACGTCGGGCAGGAAGTGCATCTCCACCTTGGTCACGCCGCCGCCCTGGCAGGCTTCGCAGCGTCCACCCTTGACGTTGAAACTGAAGCGTCCCGGCTTGTAGCCGCGCGAGCGTGCCTCTTGGGTACCGGCGAAGAGTTCGCGAATCGGGGTAAACAGCCCGGTGTAGGTCGCCGGGTTGGAGCGCGGGGTGCGCCCGATCGGGCTTTGATTGATATCGATGACCTTGTCGAATTGATCAAAACCGCTGAAGCTCTCGTAATTGCCGGCACTGAGATTGCTGCCGTAAATCTCGATCGCGGCGAGTTTGTAGAGGGTTTCATTGATCAGGGTTGACTTACCGGAACCTGAAACCCCGGTAATGCAGGTAAACAGGCCGATGGGTAGTTCCAGCGCTACCGATTTGAGATTGTTACTGGTTGCCCCGTTAATGCGGATCAGTTTCTTCTTGTTGGCCGTGGTTCGTTTGTGCGGGATTTCGATGCGACGAGCCCCGGACAGGTACTGGCCGGTAACCGAGTTCTCGTAGCTGGCAATTTCAGCTGCGCTACCGGTAGCGACGATCTCGCCACCGTGTACGCCTGCACCGGGGCCGATATCAACAATTAAGTCGGCTGCCAGGATTGTATCTTCATCGTGTTCGACCACGATCACGGTGTTGCCGAGATCGCGCAGAAAGTTCAGTGTTTTCAGCAGGCGTTCATTGTCGCGTTGATGCAGACCGATCGAGGGCTCGTCGAGGATATACATGACACCGACCAGGCCGGCACCAATCTGGCTTGCCAGCCGAATGCGTTGCGCCTCGCCGCCGGAGAGCGTTTCCGCACTGCGACTTAAGGAAAGGTATTCAAGTCCGACGTTGACCAGGAAATTCAGGCGTTCGCGAATTTCCTTGGTAATCTTTGTCGCAATTTCTCCTTTTTTACCACTTAACTCGAGTGTATTGAAAAACTTGAGCGCCTCTTCGATCGGCAATTGCGTAATGCTGGCGAGATTACGTTCGGCGACAAACACGTGGCGGGCGGCTTCGTTGAGTCGCTCGCCTGCGCAGGTCTGGCACGACTGGTTGGACATGAATTTGGCCAGTTCTTCGCGCACCACGCTTGACTCGGTATCGCGGTAGCGACGTTTGAGGTTAGGCAAAATTCCTTCGAACGGGTGTTTCTGCACGCGTTGATCGCCGCGTTCGTTACGATAGCTGAATTTGACATTTTCAGGCGAGCCGTTGAGGATCACATCCTGTATTCGTGACTCTAACTGTCCAAACGGCAATTCGACGTCGAAGTGAAAATGCGCCGCCAGCGATTGCAGCATCTGGAAGTAATAACCGTTACGGCGGTCCCAACCGCGAATTGCACCACCAGCGAGACTCAGTTCGGGGGATTTGACGACCAGCTTGGGATCAAAAAACTGCATCGTGCCGATGCCGTCGCATTCGGGGCAGGCACCGACCGGGCTATTAAACGAAAACAGGCGTGGTTCAAGCTCGCTGATCGAGTAACCACACTCGGGGCAGGCAAAGTTGGCGGAAAATCGCATTTCCTCGAAATCGGAGTCGGAATCGATACTGGCAAGCTTGACCACCCCATCGGACAGGTGCAGCGCGGTTTCCAGTGATTCTGCCAGGCGCAACTTCAGGTCTGGACGAACCTTGAAGCGGTCTACCACGACGTCGATATTATGTTTCTTGCGCAATTCCAGTTGGGGTGGATCGTCCAGTTCACACAGCTCTCCGTTGACCCGGGCGCGAATAAATCCCTGCTTCTGCAGGCTGTCGAATAACTGCAGGTGTTCACCCTTGCGGTTACTGACGACGGGTGCCAGCAGCATCATGCGCTCGTCTTCCGGTAGCGCCAGGATTTGATCGACCATTTGACTCACGGTGCTGGCTTCAAGTGGGAGGGCATGGGTTGGGCAACGTGGCGTGCCGACGCGGGCATAAAGCAGGCGCAGGTAATCATAGATCTCGGTGATGGTCCCCACGGTAGAGCGCGGGTTATGTGAGGTTGTCTTTTGCTCGATCGAAATCGCAGGTGACAGGCCCTCTATGTGGTCGATATCGGGTTTTTCCATGACCGACAAGAATTGCCGCGCATAGGTCGATAATGACTCGACGTAGCGCCTCTGCCCTTCGGCGAATATCGTGTCAAAGGCGAGCGAAGACTTACCCGAACCCGATAATCCGGTAAACACGATCAGCTTGTCGCGCGGTAACGTGAGGTC
>CAXMSP010000188.1:0-18820 GCA_964196225.1 uncultured Gammaproteobacteria bacterium
CGATTGATCAGAATCTTACTGTCATATTCTGGATTGTCGCCTTACGGAGTAGGGTCAGGACCTCCGAATAGCTATAATTCAGAACGTGCCGGTATGGATTCAGGCAAAGGAGATGTTAGTAAATTTTTTATTACATCAAAGGCAGGAAGCCTTGCAGGAAGCCGCTGGATCAAGTATTCAGTTAATCTTTGGGTCCTCGCACCTCCACGGGTCGAGGGCCTTTTTTACTTCTGCTGCCACGCTCTTTATAGAACCGTATTGTGATAGCATTCGCGGGATGCAAGGCTCCCATATCACGCAGGATATTAAACCCGTATATTTGCTCGCCAGCGCCGAACCGTTATTGACTCGCGACTGGCTTGACGATGCACGTGAGGCGCTGCGTGCAGCGGGTTTTGAAGACATTCTGAATCTGCAAACCGATACCGGTTTCGATTGGCAGGAGCTACTGCAGGAAGGCGATATGATGTCGCTGTTTTCAGAGCACAAGTGCCGTATTGTGACCATGCCGACTGGAAAGCCAGGGCAGATCGGGAGCAAGGTAATTCAGAGTCTTTGCCAAGATCCGAACCAAGGTAATGTTTATATCTTCTCAGTACCGGCGCTCGATCGGCAGTCCAGAAACGCGAGCTGGTGCAAGGCGATCCAGGCTGCGGGTAAGATTGTCGAGCTTAAACCGGTTTATGAAAATCAATTGGCCGACTGGTTATTGCAGCGGGCTCACGGCAAAGGATTTAACCTCGATCTGCAATCGGCCCTGTTTCTGGCTGAACGTACCGAGGGTAACCTGTTAGCCGCAGACCAGGAGCTGGAAAAACTTTCGATACGATTTGCAGACCAGTCCGAGATCGATTTCGAAACCATAGCGGCATCGGTTTCAGAGTCGTCACGCTACAGTCATTTCCTGCTGGTCGATGCCTGTCTTGCTGGTAAAACCAGGCGCGCGCTGAAGATTCTGGATAGCCTCGAAGCGGAAGGCTATGCCACGGCACAGTTGCGTTGGGCCTTGCAGAATTCGCTGGAACAACTGGATCGTCTCAAGCAGGCCCAGCGTGGTGGTTCGATTGGTGATCGCATCTGGCAGGAACTGCGCATCTGGCGTGGTAAACAGGGTCTTTACCAGGCCGCATTGACCAGGCTTGGGGCTTCACGGATTGAGCGTTTGCTACAAAGCTGTGCTACATTAGATCGCCTCGGGAAGGGGCAACAGGACAGTGAATTTTATGAGCAGGACTGGTTACAGGTAAAATCACTGGTTGCCGACTTCAGCGGTGATATTGGTAAAAGATTATGAGTGTTGCGTTACACAAAGAACCGGGTACGAATCTGGGTCAGTACATGGTACAGCTCGGGCAGTCGGCACGTGCGGCAGCAGCTGAACTCGCGTATGCGGAGCCACAGCATAAGAACCAGGCCTTACTCGCGATCGCTACGGTACTGGATCAACGTCGCGATTTTATTCTGCGGGAAAATAAAAAGGATCTTGAGGCGGCCAGTGTTAACCAGTTAAGTGCCGCTATGCTCGAGCGGCTCGAACTGAATCAGGCGCGTATCGATGCGATGATCGAAGGATTGCAACAAGTGGCAGGTCTCGCCGACCCGATCGGTGAAATCACTGAGTTGCGCTACCGTCCCTCCGGGATCCAGGTGGGCAAGATGCGGGTGCCGCTGGGCGTTATCGGCATTATTTACGAATCAAGACCAAACGTCACAATCGACGCGGCGGCGTTATGCCTTAAATCCGGTAACGCTAGTATATTGCGTGGTGGCAAGGAAGCGCTGCATTCTAACCAGGCCATCTATCAGTGTATTCAGCAGGGTCTGAAGCAAGCCGGTTTGATAGAGCAGGCGGTCCAGGTAATTAATACCACCGACCGTGAAGCGGTCAGCCAGATGTTGAAGATGCATGACTGCATAGACGTAATCATTCCGCGCGGCGGCAAATCCCTGATTGAGCGTATCGCCGGTGAATCGATGATTCCAGTGATCAAGCACCTGGATGGCGTTTGTCATGTCTTTATAGATGATCATGCCGACCTGCAAAAGGCGCTGGATATCGCCGTAAACGCAAAAACCAGGCGCTACGGTGTGTGTAACGCGATGGAGACCCTGCTCGTGGCAGATGCGATTGCAGATCGTTTTATGCCCGGCATTATCGAGCAAATGTCGGCCAGCGGTGTCGAGTTGCGCGGCTGCGAGCGCAGTTGCCGGTTCGACGCTGCAAAAATTAATCCCGCCAGCGAAGATGACTGGTACACCGAATACCTGGCGCCAATTTTATCGATTCGTATTGTCGATGGCCTCGAGCAGGCGATCGAGCATATCAATCATTACGGTTCTCACCACACCGACGCGATTGTGAGCGAAGACTATAGCCATACCCGCGAATTTACACGGCGCGTCGACTCGAGTTCGGTCATGGTCAATGCCTCGCCAGGATTTGCAGATGGTTTCGAATATGGCCTGGGTGCCGAGATCGGAATCAGCACCGATAAACTGCATGCCCGTGGGCCGGTTGGGCTGGAAGGGTTAACTTCGCAGAAGTACGTTGTTTTCGGGGACGGAAACGTACGTAACTAGTGCTATTGCAACATGATAATTGCGAGTTCAGTTCGCTTGCCAACGGTTACGGCAAGGCGTGCCTCGCAGGCAATGGCCACACCCTTGTCAAGAGGCACAACGCAGTCCGTAGGCGTTGGCAAGTGAACCCAAAGGTCGTGCCGGTGGTGTCCCGCAGCCGCGTTGCAGCGCTTGGCAAGGGTGTGGCCATTGCCTACGCGCTGCGCCTTGCTGCGAAACACCACCGGCACGCTGAATCCGTAATTATCATGTTGAAATAGCACTAAAATGATAGGGATTTTGGGAGGCACCTTCGATCCGGTCCACGAGGGGCATTTTCACATTGCGACTCAGGTACTGGTCCGGCTTGGCCTGGAACAGGTACAGTTCATGCCGTGCGCGTTGCCGGTGCATCGAGGTGAACCCCATGCCTCGGCGACGGATCGCTGCGCGATGATTGAATTGATGATCGCAGACCAGGCTGCCTTTGCGTTGAATACCCTTGAACTTGATCGAAGTGGGCCATCGTACATGGTCGATAGCCTGCGCGAGATCCGCCGCCAAACTGACGCGACCCTGGTACTGGTGCTCGGAGCAGATGCCTTCAATGATTTCGCCAGCTGGAAATTGCCCTATGAAATCCTGCAGATTGCTCACCTGGTTGTCTGTTATCGGCCGGGTTACGAAGTGGATACGCATGTTTTTAATGACTATCTCGTCAATTCACCAGGCGTTTTGTCTGAACAATCGGCAGGTGCCATTCTATTGCTCGAAGTCGAAGCGATTGACTGCTCCTCAAGCGAGGTGCGTACCGCGTTAGGGCAGGGTGACACCACGGGGCAATGTCTACGCCCGGTAGTGGCAGACTATATTGATAAACATAATTTATATCGGAGAACTATTGACTGATACCAATCCCACCAGGTTGCAGGTCGAGGCAACCAAGAAAATGGCACTAGAGGCGCTGGATAACCTCAAGGCGGAAAATGTAGTGCTACTGGACGTGCATGTCCAGTCCAGTTTCACGGACTATATGATATTTGCGAGCGGAAGCTCCAGGCGCCACGTCAGTGCAATTGCGGAATCGGTTGTCGAGGCTGCAAAGGCAGCTGATAGTCCCGCGATTGGCATCGAAGGGGAGGATATTGGCGAATGGATACTGGTTGATCTCGGCGACGTAATCGTTCATATCATGTTGCCTGATGTGCGACTCTACTATGACCTTGAAAAGCTCTGGGGCGAAGAATTGGCTGTGGGCTGAGAATGCAGATCCAGGTTATCAATGTCGCGCAAAAATTGCCCGCCTGGGTTGACGCTGCCTGCGATGATTACCTGAAACGAATTCCGAGGGAAATTTCGCTAAAATTCGTGACCGTGCCACTAGCGTCTCGCAAATCACAACAGTCCCCCGCACGCCTGCAACAACAAGAGTCGGCTCTTATACTGGAAAAATTGACTTCCGGCAGCCTGAATATTGCGCTCGATGAACGCGGTGAATCATGGTCAAGTGCCGACTGGTCAAAACAGCTGCAACGCTGGATGTTTGATTTTCCACGCGTGAACCTGATCATCGGTGGGCCGGATGGTTTGTCGCCAGCATGCATCGAAGTCTGCCAGCACCGGGTCTCGCTGGGAAAAATGACGATGCCGCATGCGCTCGTCAAGGTAGTGCTTGTGGAGCAATTGTACCGTGCATGGACAATCCTCACAGGTCACCCATATCATCGCGAATAGGCGACCCGAACAGGCTTTCAAGCTATCATGCCAGAATGATTTATCTTGCCTCCAAATCACCCCGCAGGGCCGAGTTATTGCGCCAGATCGGAATTGAATTTGTCGTTCAAGTCCTGGATATCGATGAGAGCAGAGTACCAACGGAATCGCCTGCCGAGTACGTAAGTCGCATGGCCGCAACCAAGGCCGGGGTTGTCGCCGAGCAGTTGGACAGCCAGCAGGAGCCTTACGCGGTGCTGGCGGCAGATACTACTATCGCGCTTGATGGTGATACCATTGGCAAGCCTGCCAATCGTGAGCAATGCCACTCTATATTGCAGCAATTGTCTGGCAGGCAACACCTGGTCTTAAGTGCCGTCGCTTTGGCCACGCCGGGCAACATCGCGTTACGACTAACCCAAAACAGGGTGAGCTTCAGGTCATTATCGGCATCGGAAATCGAGTCCTATT
The DNA here is from genome assembly GCA_964196225.1 of uncultured Gammaproteobacteria bacterium. Classification (GTDB taxonomy): domain Bacteria; phylum Pseudomonadota; class Gammaproteobacteria. The sequence continues at coordinate 4,744 of CAXMSP010000188.1, forward strand.
GTGCGACCGGGGAACCGATGGACAAGGCGGGTGCCTACGCGATCCAGGGTAAGGCTGCTATCTTTATTGAACACCTTGAAGGAAGTTATTCAGCGGTTATGGGTTTGCCGCTTTACGAGACTGCAGAGTTACTGCAAGACGCAGACATAGCGATGTTTTAATTATGATAATAAGCGAAGAAATACTGATCAATATAACGCCCCAGGAAACTCGGGTAGCGATAGTGGAGAACGGGGCGCTGCAGGAAGTCAGTATCGAGCGCCAGCGTAGCCGTGGAATTGTCGGCAATATATACAAAGGCAAGGTCAATCGGGTGCTGCCTGGTATGGAGGCTGCTTTTGTCGATATTGGTCTCGAGAAGGCCGGGTTTCTGCACGTCTCCGATATCGATACTGGTGGTGATAGCGCAGGCGCAGAGGAAGATACGACGCGTCCGACAATCAATGAACTTTTACGTGAAGGGGAGACTGTATTGGTGCAGGTTGTCAAGGATCCAATTGGCACCAAGGGAGCACGTTTGACGACCAGTATATCCGTACCCTCTCGCTACCTGGTTTACATGCCAAACTCCACGTCTGTCGGTATATCGGTCAAGATCGAGGATGAAGCGGAGCGTGAACGCCTGAAAAAATTGATCGAAGCCTGCCGTTCCGAAAGCCAGGTTGGCGGCTGTATTATTCGTACCGCCGCGGAAGGCGTTGACGAGGCCGAATTGCTGCGCGATATCGCATTTTTATCCAAGCTTTGGGGGTCGTTGCTCGAGCACGCAGAATCGGTGTCTCCCGGGAGTATGATTCACGAGGATCTACCGCTGTCGATACGTACCTTGCGCGACATGGTGGGGGTCGATACCAGCCTGGTAAAAGTAGACTCTCGAGAGACTTACCAGCGTATGACCGATTTTGCGACGCGTTATATTCCGGACCTGCCGGCCAGGGTCGAACACTATCCGGGCGAACGCCCCCTGTTCGATGTTTACAATATCGACGATGAATTGCAACGTGCGCTAGAACGCCAGGTCAGTCTTAAATCAGGTGGTTACCTGATTATTGATCAAACCGAGGCGATGACGACCATCGATATCAATACCGGAGCGTTTGTGGGTCATCAAAATCTCGAAGAAACCATTTTTAAAACCAATATGGAGGCGTCGCAGGCAATCGCTCGGCAACTCAGGTTACGTAACCTGGGAGGCATAATCATCATCGACTTCATTGATATGGAGCACGAGGATCATAAGCGGCAGGTGTTAAAATCGCTCGAGAAGTACCTTGGTAAGGACCATGCCAAGACCCAGGTTTGTGAGGTTTCACCGCTGGGACTGGTCGAAATGACACGTAAACGCACACGTGAAAGCCTGGAGCATGTTTTGTGTGAACCCTGTAAAACCTGTCATGGCCGAGGCTCGCTCAAAACCACCGAAACCGTGTGCTACGAGATATTCCGCGAAATCCTGCGCGAGGCTCGCTTTTACGATGAAGCGCGGCAATTGTTGGTAATGGCAAACCAGGATGTCGTCGATAGATTGCTCGACGAAGAGGCGGCTAATTTGGCCGAACTCGAAACCTTTATCAAAATTCCGGTCAAACTTCAGGTAGAGGCACATTTATCTCAGGAATCCTATGACGTGGTGCCGGTCTAAACATCTCGAGCTGGTCGAATGGAGCTTATAAAAAGAATTAGCCTTGGAGTGTTTGTAGTCGCTGTCATTCTGCTGGCGATTATCATGGGCGGTTTGAGGCTCGCGATAAGCAATATCGAGTATTTCAAACCTGAAATTGAGTACCTGCTAGAGCGTAATGTCAGCAAAGGTATCGTCTTTACCGGGGTCAGCGGAGAAGTAAACCGCTTCAATCCGATACTTCGTATCGAGAATGTTTCGATAAACCTGCCCGATAGATCACAACCATTATTTATCGATCGCCTCACGGTTGAGTTCGATTTTTGGGCCAGCCTGAGGGAGGAAGCACCTGTTGTGCTTGAGATTTCCGGCAAGCTCGAAAAATTGGAATTGACAAGAGATCAGTCAGGGCGATGGTGGACTCACGATCTCGAGATTGGTGCGGGTAAAAATCGGAGTTCGACGTTCGATTTCATGGAATCGTTGGCATTCGTGCCGCGCTACCTCAAACTCGATCTGCACCGGTTAATCATACGAGATGAAAAAAATCCCGCAACGTACCAGTTAGAACGTGTCTCAGCACACATCAATTACCAGCAAGGTCAGTTTTTTACACAGTTAAGCGCCGCACTGCCGGATGCGCTTGGGCAGGGCATATTGGTGAAATCGGTTGTGGGCCCGGATCGAAGCGTGGTCTATATCAACGTGTCAAATTTGCAATTGCCTGCCATTGCCGGGTTATTTGACTTGAATACCTGGGGCCTGACAAATGGCGCCCTGGATGGTGAAGCCTGGCTTAACATGTCCGGTGCCCGTGTAGTCGCTGTCAATGGTGACATGGTACTTAAGCAAGGCCGGCTGCAGGTCTTTGCCGATAAAATGCCCCTGGCGGTGGATTATCGCGCCCGATTCAGTGCCATTAATCGTAAATCCAGTTGGCGCGTTACCAGCAACGTTGACCGTTTGAGAATCGATAATCAGAATGTTTTGGGATTTCATACTCAGTTGGAAGTCGCCGGCGACCCCGACCAGACCCTGGTTTCCGCATGGGTAAACCGATTTCAGATCTCCAGTTTGCCGGCTATAGCGGGACAGTGGCTACCGGCAAACGTCAATCAGCAAATCGCTCAAGGTAAATTACAGGGTTTACTTCGGGACCTGGTGTTCAGCATTGATCTGGAGCGACCGGAGGAATTTAAAATAGGCGGTCGAGCGGTCCAGGTAAACAATGAGGCATTCGGAAATATTCCGGGCGCAACGAATCTGAACGCTGATTTTCTGTTAGGGAGCAAGCGCCTGGGGGTGAAGGTCTACGGTGAGCGGGTCAGCCTCGACTTCGCTGACTTTTTCAGGGCTCCACTGGAATTTGATGCGCTGGAGTTGAACGCAAATGCCAGCCAGAACGATTCAGGTGAAATTTCATTTTCAGTTAACGATTTCCAGGCTAGCAACCAGGATGCCAAAGTTTCGGGTCGCATGTGGATGGAATTTGATGAGCACGAGCGCCCGTTCATGTACCTGCGGGCTAATTTTACCGATGCTGACGCAAGCAGTGCCGGTAAATATATGCCAATAAAACTATTGCCCGAGAAGACACTGGACTGGCTGGATCGCGGCATTAAGGGGGGTTTTGCGCCTGCTGGCGATCTGCAGTACCACGGCAGGCTAAGCGGTTTCAAAAATCTTCAACAAGAAAAATCGGGAGAGTTTTTTGTCGATTTCAATGTCGAGCAGGCCGACGTGTTTTTCGCGCCCGGCTGGTTACATGCCAGGAACGGTACTGGCAGGGTTTTATTTCATAATACTGGTCTTGAGTTCAATCTTGATCGAGTCAGTTACGAGAATCTTGATAATGCCCGCGCCCAGGGATCGATCGCCAATTTCAGTAAAGCCGTGCTGGAACTCGGGATCAAGACCGAGTCGCCGGCTGCCGATGCATTGCGCATATGGATCGATACTCCAGTAGGGCAACGTTATCGTGAAGTGATCAGCAATTTGCATGACATTGCAGGTGACGTCAGCAGTGATATCCAAATTAGTTTGCCGCTACATGGCGAAGACGAGAAACAGCAGGTCCGGGTACTGGTCGACTTCAAAAATGCAAGCGCCAAGGCGCAGAATTGGGGGCTGGACCTGTCGCAGGTAAAGGGTCGACTGCAGGTAACGGAAGATACGATTGTCGCCCCGAATATAAACGCCAGGTTCTTCGACGATCCGGTCGAGATTGAGATCAGGACCGAAAAGCCGGGTGGCGATACAGTTGTGAATGTGAACGGAATTCTTGAATCCAGGAATCTGCTAAAGCGACTGCCTGAAGAGATGACACGGCACATTAACGGTAAAAGTGATTGGCAAATGAGGCTGAATTTTGCGGCAGCATCGGCTTCAGACGAGCGCCCGTATTTGCAGATAACTGCGGCCAGCAAGTTAAAAAATACGGAAATAGCGCTACCCGCACCGTTTGCCAAGTCCAGGCAGGATGCTTCCAGGATTTCGGCTGACGTCAAATTTTACCCGCAACAGGTTCATTTCACGACTGACCTCGGGTCTGACGTTCATGGTCGCGGACAACTGAGCTCGAGCAATGACCAGGATTTTCAGCTGGATTCACTCGAGCTCGCCTTCGCGGCGGAGTTCAAATCCACAACGCGGCCGGGATTACATCTCAACGGATTTGTACCCGAGATTTCAATTGACGACTGGATTCCAGTTTTCAAGGGCTCTGGTATGTCGGATCCCGATCTGCTTAGAACTGTCGATCTCAAGTTTGATCGGGTCAATGCCTTTAGCCGGGTGCTTGAAAACGTTGCATTCGAAGCCCAGCAAACTGACCAACGCTTTGTCGGAGAAATTCAATCGTCGTTGCTCAGCGGACGCTTTGAAGCTCCGAACCGGGTTTCTCCGGAAAATCCGCTTGTTGTAAACCTCGAGTACCTGAGACTGGACAAACTCGACCAGGAAGCAGATTATGCCGCATTGCTGCCGGGTGATTTGACCGATTTTCGCTTCAGTTCCCAGGCACTGGTTTTTCATGACATGCTGTTTAATGATGTACTAATTGAAGCCAGGCAAGTTGAAAATACACTTCATGTCGATAATTTCAGCATGCGTCGTGAAGAGATCCTTATGTCTGGCAAAGCGCAATGGGAATACGATGCAACTAACCGTTCACATCTTTCCAGTGTCAGTGTGGGCTTCAAGGGCCCTGAATTCGGTCAGGCGATAGCGGAGCTTGGATTCGGTGAGTCCATGACTAATGGCAGCGTAGACTTTAACGGTGGGTTTACCTGGTCGGCACCGTTGCTGGCTTTCGAGCTGGATAATTTTGAAGGTAATGCCGAGCTGGAAATTATCGACGGTATTCTCAATAACGTCGAACCGGGCGGCGGCAGGTTTGTTGGATTGTTGAGTTTGAGCGCGTTACCGAGGCGGCTGTCGCTGGATTTTTCCGACGTGGTGGTTGAGGGTATGGAATTTGAAAAAATTTCCGGATCCTACCGGATAGATAGCGGCATACTTTTTACCAGTGACACCCGCATGGACGGTCCTGCTGCTAAAATCAAGATTTCGGGTCAGACAGGCATAAAAACGCGTGATTATGACCAGGTTATTCGTGTCACACCGAAAATTCGGCAAACACTGCCGTTAATAGGGGCGATTTCGGCAGGGAGCACGGTTGGCTGGGGTTTGCTGCTGCTGCAAAACCTGTTTAAAAAGTCCATAGACGATGCCGTGGAAGTTGAATACAAGGTCACCGGAAGTTGGGATGATCCCCAGATCGAATTAATAAAGGCTGTTGATGAAAACCAGCAAGAACTACCGAAATTTGATAGGTAAAGCCTGTATCCTCACCCTGCTCCTGGTAGCGGGCCATGTGTGGGCTAACTCGGTTCGTATTTTTACGCTGAGTGCCGATGAATGGGCGCGCCCGCGTTCCGGTGCGGTAATTCCGCAACTGACAGCTATACGCTCCGCGGTGAGCTACTGGGGCAAGGGTGGTGACAGGATTATGATCATTCGACATCCGGGCGAGGATAGCGGTGAACTCTGGGCGGCGGAACTGCGGGACTGGTTGATATCTCTCGGCGTGCCCTCAGATTATATCCTGCTGCTATCGGGCACACAGGCAGCCGACGAAATCAAACTTATGGTCGGCAATCGCGACGAAATGGAGCAATAACTAGATATGGCGTCAACTTTAGAGGCAGTTAGTAAAGCTATTCTCGAACCGAGCGAACTGCAAATTGAGCAGCTCGGCGGATTTCTCGATGGCTTACAGGGCAAAAATGTCGATGCAGGCGATCTGTACTTTCAAACCAGTCAACAGGAATCCTGGGTCATGGATGATGGCATATTGCGCGAGGGTAGTTTTAATATCGAGAAAGGTGTTGGCATTCGCGCCATGTCCGAGGAGAAAACCGGTTTCGCCTATTGTGATGATCTGCGCAGTAATGCGATTACACAGGCAGTCGGTAATGCGCGTGCAATTGTAAAACAGGGTCAGTCCGGAACCAGCGAGATTAAGCTGGCGAGTAGACCTGCGACTGCCTTGTACACTTCATACAACCCGGTTGATGGTCGCAGTGCCGAAGAAAAAGTCGAACTGCTCAAAAAACTTGATGCTTATACCCGTTCGCTGGATGAGCGGATCGAACAGGTCATTATTTCGTTGTCGGGTGGTATCGATCATATACTGGTCGCGGCTACTGATAATACGCTGGCGTCCGACATACGCCCGTTGGTTCGCCTTAATGTCACCGTGTTGATGCATCAGGCGGGGCGTCGTGAACAAGGCAGCGCTGGTTGTGGTGGGCGACATGCATACGATGTGTTTTTTGACACTGATCGGGCCTATGAATTAGCACGCGAGGCCATCAGGCAAGCCGCGGTTAATCTCGAATCGGTTGCGACACCCGCTGGCACCATGCCCGTAGTATTGGGGCCAGGCTGGCCGGGCGTCCTGTTGCACGAAGCGGTGGGTCATGGCCTGGAAGGAGATTTCAATCGCAAGGGTACTTCGGCCTTCAGTAACAAATTAGGTCAGCAAGTCGCGTCACCGTTGTGCACGGTGGTAGATGACGGCACGCTGCTTGACCGCCGTGGTTCGCTAACTGTGGATGACGAGGGTGTTCCCGCCCAATGTACGACGCTGATCGAAAACGGGGTACTCAAGGGATACATGCAAGATAAAATGAATGCCCGATTGATGGGAACCCATTCAACCTCGAATGGGCGACGTGAATCATTTGCCCATCTGCCAATGCCGCGCATGACCAACACCTATATGCTCCCGGGGGAAAGCGAGCCCGAAGAAATCATCGGCTCGGTGGACAAGGGCCTGTACGCGGTGAATTTTGGTGGCGGCCAGGTAGATATTACTTCGGGGCGTTTCGTATTTTCGCTCTCTGAAGCCTACCTGATCGAAAAGGGTAAAATCACCTCACCGGTCAAGGGGGCAACCCTGATTGGTTCGGGTCCTGAGGTCATGCGTAAAATATCGATGCTTGGCAATGACCTGGAACTCGACCAGGGTGTCGGCGTCTGTGGCAAAGAGGGGCAGTCGGTACCGGTCGGGGTAGGGCAACCTAGTTTAAAGATTGATGAAATTACGGTCGGTGGTACTGACTAGTTCACCGAAACCGCGGTGATTTCCATGCCCTTGTCACCGCTTTGCAAGGTCAACAGGCCGAGGAAATCTCCTTCAAATTTCGAGCTGCTGAGCCTCCACAATATGGTGATCGAATTTTCCCGGTGAATCGAGTCGATAAACTCGAAGCTGGGCTCGATCGAGGTTAACACCGGAAAGTCCTCGCAGCTCTGACGAAAGTGCTCTTCCGATAGTTTTGCCAGCAACTCGTTTGAGAAACCACGTGAAAACCTTGCGTAATTCTGCTCACGTGCTGCTTCGACGATGTTTTTCCAGATCGGTTCCGCAACCGCGCGCAGTTGTTCTTTGTGCAGGCGCGAGAATTGCATCATGTTAGTCCCTCCCGGGGTTGTGGATCGGCCTGAAGCGTGGCGTGAACATCTTCATAGACAGACAGCATCGCTGGAATCACCAGTAATATCAGAACCGTCGCAAAGGCAAGCCCAAAGGCGATTGAAACCGCCATCGGTATCAGGAACTGTGCCTGACGCGAGGTTTCAAACAGCAATGGCGTAAGCCCCGCGATGGTCGTAAGCGACGTTAGTAACACCGCGCGCAGGCGTTGACAGGCAGCTTCTTCAAGCGCCTCGCGGATGGATGCCCCCTTATCCCTGATATGGCGATAAAACATGACCAGGATAATCGAGTCGTTGACGACGATGCCTGACAGACCGAAAAAGCCGAACAGTGACAGGATAGTCAGGTTCATGTCCATGATCCAGTGACCGAGCACGGCTCCTGTCAGTCCCAGGGGTATGGTCAGCATTACCAGGAAGGGCCAGCCATAGGACGAAAAAACCCAGGCTAAAACAAGATACATCAATGTCAGCGCGATAATAGCCCCGGTGCGCATATCGGCGAATGTTTCGCGTTGGCTGGCTGAGCGTCCCTCGATGCTGAATTGAACCCCGTACTTGCTGGCCAATTCAGGTAATGTAAATTGTGTCAGGTCGGCAACGATTTCAGCGGTATTGTTAAGCGCGGCGTTGACATCCGCCGATACGTCAACCGACAGCCGGCCGTTGAAATGGCGCAGGGTCTCGAAGCCCTGCGCCGAGCGCCAGTTGGCGACCGTTTCGAGGGCCACAAACTCACCATTGGGTAGTTTAATCGGCAAATATAGCAAGCTGTCCAGGCGCCGCTGCTCGGAGTCGGGCAACTGTAAACGCACTTCAACCTCGTCGGCACCCTGCTGAAAGCGTTGCAGGATGATGCCGTCATAGGCGGCCCGTAGCTGACGCCCGATATCGGTGATGGATAAACCAAGCGCCTCACCAGCCGGGCTCAACTCGTATATCAATTGTTCCCTGCCATAGGGGAGGTCATCGTCGATGGCGCTGACACCGGGGACTCCCTCCAGCGATTGCGCCAGGTCAAGTGCAGCCGTTTTTAGTGGATGAGGCGTGGTGCCGGTAAGCCTTATATTGAGTTCGCGTCTCGATGGGCCGACCCGGCGCGAGGTAATCTGGAAACTTTCCACCCCAGGCGGAACCTTGATGCGCGAACGCCAGTTCTTGATGAAACTGGGATTATCCGTGCTGCGTTGATCAGAGCCGAGCAGTTCCACGTAAATCGAGCCAACCCGTTCGCCTGTTATCGCGCGGCCACGACCGACCGTGGATGCATGCACCCTGTAATAAGTCGAAACCACGGTTTCATCAATATCGGCGATGGTATTGAGTAATTCGGCCTCAACCCTGTCGACAAACTTATCGACCTCTTCCCCGGAGGTACCCGAAACAAAGCGCACGTTTGCATACACCGTGGTCGACTCGGGAGAAGGAAAAAATTGCCAACCCGTTTTACCTCCAAAAAACAGTCCGGCCGCGAACACCAGGAAACCAATGGCAGTTGCAATGGTAGTCCAGCGAAATTCGATTGCATTACGTACCAGCCGACGAAACCAGTGGTCGCGGAAACGCGCAAAACCCCGATTGAGCTTTTCCTTTAGACGAGATTGTTTCTCTGCGCGCCCCTGTACAAATGCATGCCGTAAATGGCCAGGCAGGATCAGGAAACTTTCGATCAGTGAAGCGATGATGACGCACACGATAACGATCGGAATCGCCATCATGATGCTGCCCATGCGACCGCCGATCATCATCAACGGCAGAAATGCCGCGATGGTTGTCAGGGATGAAGCCAGAACCGGTGCAAGCATACGTCGGGCGCCCCCCTCGGAAGCCATCAGGGGAGCTTCGCCCATATCGAAATGGGCCTGTGCATCTTCGCCGACCACTATTGCATCGTCGACAATGATGCCGAGCGCCATGATCAGTGCAAACAGGCTGATCATGTTGATTGAACCACCGACCAGGTACAACACGGCGAGGGTGGCCATGAATGAAACCGGAATACCGACCGCAACCCAGAACGCAACGCGTGTCGACAAGAACAGGTAGAGAATCAGTAACACCAGTACCAGGCCGCCGGCACCATTTTTAAGCAACAGCATGATGCGCTCTTTAATCAGTTGCCAGCGCTCGTTAAAAACCTGAATTTCTATATTAGGAGGTAACTGGGGTCGGGTTTGGTCGAGCCAGTTTTGCAATATCTCCGCCGCTTCCAGCGAGTCCCCGGTTTCATTGCGTCGCAGCACCTGTACCACGGCGTTTTTGCCGAGCAGGCTAATCGTCGGGGAACCGGGCAGGTGTCCTCTTTCGATTTTGGCTATGTCACCGAGATGAATTCGCTTATCGTCTTCGCTGACAATGGCGAGATTGGCGAAATCCTGTGGCGTCCTGCGCTGGTTTTGACTGCGAATCTCGCGCGCACCATCGTCTTCTCCTATCAATCCTGCCGGTAGATCCTGACTTTCAGCATCGATGCGGTTTGCCAGCTCGTCGAGGCCGACGCCGAGGCGCTGCATTTGCTCGGCGGCAAGTTCTATTTGCAGCTGTTGTTTCGGTAAACCGAAAATTTCTACCTTGTCGATCCCGGCGCTGATCAGCTCACGTTCGAATTGCCGGGCCAGCAAGCGCAGTTCGTCGATCTGTGAAGGTCCGCTTATTAGCAAACGGGCAACTGACTCGTAACGCACCAACTGGGCCACCTTCGGCTTTTCTGCATCCTCCGGCAGATTGTTGAAATCGTCGACCTGCTTCTTGACCTCATCCAGCGCGAAGGTCATGTTGCTGTTTTCGTCGAATTCGAGTGTGATCCCGGACGTCCCGGTTGCCGAAGTCGAGGTTATTTCCTTTAAACGGTCGATGCTTCGCAGTCGCTGTTCCAGCGGAATCGTGATACCCGATTCCACATCTTCGGAACTGGCGCCGCTCCAGATCGTACTGACCGTAATTCGATCGAGCTCAAAGTTCGGAAAGAACTGTACATTTAGTTTTTGCAGGGCGATGATCCCGGACAACAGCATCATCGCCATCAGCAGGTTGGCGGCAACCCGATGGCGCGCGAAGATGCCGAGAATACTACTCGACATTGATCTGCACCTTGAGACCGGAAACTGCATTCGGCAAGTGAGTGATCGCGATCTGATCACCGGGCTCTATATCACTGCTGCGAATCAACACCAGTGCCCGACCATCTTCGACACTCGATTGCCCGATTGAAGCCACGTCGAGTGCCTGCAAGCGATTCTCGACAACACGGTAGACCCGGGAATTTCCATAAACCGCCTGGTAAGGCACCGCGAACACACCACTCTCGGCAGGAAGCATTAAACTGAGCGGCAATAACTCGCCCGGACGCATTTGTTCTGCGATGGCATCGATTGCGAAATAAACGTCAATACCGGTAGCTTCGGCTTCCCCGGCCAGGCGTATCAGTGGAAAACGACCTAAATATTTGCGATTGGACACGCTGGCATCCAGTTTCTGTCCCTCGGCAAGTGCCAGCTGCACCGATTTAACGTAATTAATCGGAAGATGGGCACGGATTTCGAGATTGTTAACCGGGAATAGCGAAATCAGCATTTGCCCCAGAAATACGCGATCCCCGGCCGCAACTTCTACCTCGCTGATGATCGCGTTGAACGGCGCCTTTAGCTCGGAACGATCCATCGCTAACCTTGCCTGATCGAGTTCTGCCTTGCCGCGATCATGTCTCGCCATCAGGATTTGAAGTTTCGCCGGGTAACTTTCGACTTCGAGTTCACGCGCGGTCACCTCGAGCCTGCGTCGACCCAATTCGCTACGTGCGCTATTCAGCGCGGTATCCGTGCTCAGGTTCTGTTTTTTCAGCTTGACCAAGCGTTGCACCTCGTCATTGGCCAGCGCCAGCAGGTCGCGTTCGGTTTCCAGCGAAGCCTGGTTAGACTGGTATCGAATCTTGAGTTCCGCGATCTGATTATCGAAGTCACGCAGATCGGCTTCGGCCTGGAGTAACGATGCCACGAAATCGCGTCGGTCCATGGTTACCAGGGGTTGCCCCTGCTCGACGCGAGCGCCATTGCGCACAAACACTTTCTCGATGACGCCGCCCCCTGGCGCTGCCGCTTTCAATTGTTCGGGCGACTCGATGCGACCATACAGCGTAACGCTGGGCGAAAGTGTCTGTTGCCGGGCTTCGATCACATCGATCTGCCAGACTTTTTCGGTCAGCGCAGGTCTCTCTCTTTCGGTTCTGCTGGAGACCAGCGAAAAATAAAGCACGCCGGCAATCAAAAGCACCAGGAAGGGTAATAATATTTTGGCCGAGGCCCTAGCTATCATGATGGATCCAGAAACGGGAAATATAGAGCATACGCAGTATAACCTTTGTAAAGGGCTGCGAGGCTAAGAATCAGTGTGTTCGAATCGATTTTGAGCCCGGTTCTTGAGTACTTTAAGCGGATCAAAAATCTGGCCATTCATTGCCAGGTGTACACCCGCCGGCAATAGTTGAACGGCAGCACAGGCAACCCCGAGATTGTAGGTTGCGTCGCTATGGCGCATGCGTGCCGGTTGCATTGCACCGAACAGCACAATGGTTTTATCCCTGATATCCAACAGGGCTTGTGCGGTCTCTACCATTGTGTCGGTGCCGTGGGTTATCAAAATCTTGTTTTCTTTTACGTTACTAACTGCGTCGTGGATCATTTTCCGATCAACGTCATTCATATCGAGGCTATCCTTTTCAAGTAGCGTTACGATGTCATAATCGAAGCTAACATTGGCCTCTTCGAGCAAATCCCCGATGATTGTGTCGGCAAACTGAAATTCGCTTTTGGCATCGAAATAAATCTTGTCGAAAGTACCACCGGTGGTGAATATCTTGATTTTCAAAGCATGCTCCTGTTAGCGCATATGAAAGTTAGGCACGGTGCCAAATTAATATTGTAAACTGGGTGGGCCAGCTTCACTAACCTGAATAATTTGAATGACTACTGAACCATTAGTTCAGCCAAGAGTGCCTGTTTTTGCCATTTCCTGTGCCTGTATTATCGCGCTGCTGGCGTTTGGTCCGCGTTCCGCGATGGGTTTTTTCCAACTGCCCATATTGCAGGATACCGGCTGGGATCGGACCACCTTTGGAATGGCGATGGCCTTGCAGAATTTGTTCTGGGGCATGGGGCAGCCTCTGTTTGGCGTGATTGCCGATAAGTTCGGCGCCTGGCGAGTGCTCGCTATCGGGGCAGTACTCTATTTTTCCGGTCTGGTTGTGATGGCGATTGCGCCGAGCCCGGCATGGTTACACATAGGCGGTGGCATCTTGATCGGGTTAGGCGTAGCGGCCTGCTCCTTCGGGGTTGTACTGGCGTCGATCGCGCGCCTGGTCAGTCCGGAAAAACGCTCGTTTGCATTTGGCCTGGGTACCGCAGCCGGTTCAGCCGGCATGTTCATTTTTGCGCCGATTTCGCAAGGCTTAATCGATACTCTGGGCTGGTCCGACAGTCTGATTGCGATTGCAGTAGTGATGCTGATCATTCCTCTGCTGGCGATTCCATTACGGGGTAATTCCTCGACCTCAAAATTTGCCGCAGTTGAATTCGAACAAACGGTTGGTGCCGCATTGCGCGAGGCATTCGCGAGTAAAGGATACCTGTTACTGGCATCCGGATTTTTTGTCTGTGGCTTCCAGATTGCATTTATCACCGCCCATTTCCCGGCTTATATTAGCGACCTGGGCATCGCATCACGCTGGGCGGTGGTCGCAATCAGCCTCATCGGGTTTTTCAATATTTTAGGTTCGCTGGCTTCCGGGATCATTGGACAACGATATCCAAAACCGATTTTACTGAGCCTGATTTACATCGCCCGGTCAATTGTATTCACGGTTTTTCTGCTGACACCGGCGAGTCCCACCACGGTTGTCGTGTTTTCGATCATAATCGGTATTTTATGGTTATCGACCGTGGCCCCAACCAATGCGCTGGTTGCGGTTATGTTTGGTACTCGTTACCTGGGGATGCTCGGTGGTATCGTTTTCTTTTCCCACCAGGTGGGTTCCTTTCTCGGAGTCTGGATGGGAGGCTTTCTCTATGACACGACCGGCTCCTACGATGTCGTCTGGTGGCTCGGAGTAGCGCTAGGAATATTCGCAGCAGTCGTGCACTGGCCAATCCGCGAGGAACCCGTCCAACGTCCGATTCCACAAACTACCTGACAGGAACGCCCGATTAGAACAGGGGAGGTTCGTCGCTTAACAACTCGTCAGTATTCGGATCGAGTTCTTCGTGATAGGCATCGATGTTCTCCGCCACGCGGTCAACGGCTTCGTAACTGGCAATATTAAAAAGAGCCTCGCCCGCGAATACTAACGGCAGATTGGTTTTACCGATAATGATTCCGGCGACTGGACTAACCAGTTCCTCGGTATTTTCACCGAGTGGATTATTGATATAGGCCAGCAGGTCACCGATTTCGACCTTGGCT
>CAXMSP010000189.1:0-3411 GCA_964196225.1 uncultured Gammaproteobacteria bacterium
CCTTCCATGAACTTGGTGGTGCTGTGCAGGCTGATGTCAGCACCGAGTTCGAGTGGACGCTGGTAGTAGGGCGTCAGGAAGGTATTGTCGACCACGTGCGGGATTCCGGCCGCCTGAGCAACCTCCGAGACCGCGGCAATATCGGTGAGCTTGAGCGTCGGGTTTGCCGGTGATTCCGTGAAAATCAATTTGGTGTTTTCACGAATCGCATTTTTGACATTTTCGGGATTGGAAGTATCGACAAAACTGCATTCCAGTCCCCATCGATTCAGTACCTTGGTCGTAACGCGATGGGTTCCGCCATAGACAACGTCCGACAGAATCATGTGCTCGCCGGTGCCGACCATGCCGATTATGGTGCAGCTGGTGGCGGCCATGCCGGTCGCAAAGCAGAGGCTGCCAGCGCCACCTTCAAGCGCGGTAATCTTTTCTTCCAGGGCGGTCACGGTCGGGTTGCCGGAGCGACTATAGGAATAACCCTTTTCCAGGTATTTATCGACCGATTCCTGAACGTAGGTCGTGGTCTGGTAGATGGGCGTCAGAATGGCGCCGGTAACCGGGTCTGGTCTGACCCCGGCACGTACTTCGCGTGTTTTAAAATGTCGATTATCTTTGCCGCTCATTGGATTCCCCGGTTATTGGTTCGCAAAGGAGGGCGATTCTAGCATTAGTAAGACAAATAAAAAAAGCACATTGACTAGTGGTCGATCAACATAGGAATGATGAATACAGCGAGGCGTGAAGCGGTTAGTCGCGCGACGCGCCTTGCAGGCAATGGCCCGGCCCTTGTCAAAAGACGCAACAAAGCGAATGACCGCTTCACGCCTCGCCCGTAGGTAGCGCCCCAGGTGACTCGGCACGGCGTTGCAGCCCTTGAAAAGGGCATGCCAATTCCTGCAGGCTGCGTCGGGATGCCGCACCACTTGTTCCGGGTTACCTGGGGCACTCTGTATCCATCATTCCTATGTCGATCGACCACTTATACTGGCGCTGATTCAGTCAATCTTGCAAAATGTGCTGCATGAACGCCAACAGCTATCCGTTCAGGGCCCACTCTGCCTGCCCCCACGACTGCCCAAGCACTTGCGCACTCGAGGTGGAGCTGCTCGATGCCAATACCATCGGTCGGGTGACAGGCGCGAGGGACAATAGTTACACGGCCGGTGTCGTTTGCGCCAAGGTGGCGCGTTATGCCGAGCGCATCCATCATCCTGAGCGACTCGGTCAACCGCTGCGTCGGCGTGGGGCCAAAGGTGAGGGCCGATCGGCATTCGATGCAATTAGCTGGGAACAGGCGCTCGACGAAGTCGCCGAGCACTTCGCCCAAGCGATGCAACAATACGGTAACGAAACCCTGTGGCCGTATCACTATGCCGGTACCATGGGATTGATCCAACGCGACAGTATCGAACTGTTTCGTAACTTGCTGAAGACTTCGCGCCAGCATTCGACGTTTTGCATCACGCTCGCGGATGCGGGATGGATCGCCGGTACCGGAGTTAAACGCGGCTCGGATCCGAGAACCATGGCGGACAGTGACTTAATCGTGATGTGGGGCGGCAACCCGGTCTATACCCAGGTCAATGTCATGCATCACGTTGCCAGGGCGCGCCGTGAGCGCGATGCCAAGCTGGTCGTAGTCGACCCTTATTACACCGCGACGGCGAAGAAAGCCGACCAGCACCTGATGCTGCGTCCCGGCACGGATGGAGCACTGGCCTGCGCGGTCATGCACCAGTTGTTTGCCGATGACATGGTCGATCGGGAATACCTGGCGCAGTATTGTGATGTGGCAGGGGAGCTCGAGAGTCATCTGCAATCAAGATCGCCCGCCTGGGCGGCTGGCATCACCGGCCTCGACGTCAGCGAAATCATCGATTTCGCGCGACTTTACGGTAACACCAGGCGCAGCTTCCTGCGCTTGGGCTACGGCTTTACGCGCTCTCGTAACGGTGCCGCGAATATGCACGCGGCAAGCTGCCTGCCTGCACTGACAGGAGCCTGGCGATATCCCGGCGGTGGGGCGCTGTATGCCAATGGCGGCATGTACGGGATTGACCAAACCATCATCAAGGGGCTGGATGTTCTCGATGCCAGTACCCGCGTTCTCGACCAGTCGCGCATCGGTGACGTGCTTTGCGGAAACCCGCGGGATTTACAGGGAGGACCGCCGGTCACCGCACTGCTGGTACAAAATACTAATCCTGTGGTCGTTGCACCTGAGACCAAAAAGGTTATCCAGGGCTTTGCCCGCGACGACCTGTTCGTCTGTGTGCACGAGCAATTTATGACCGAAACCGCCGCCATGGCCGATATCGTGCTGCCGGCCACGATGTTTCTCGAGCATGATGACTTTTACCAGGCCGGGGGGCATACGCATGTGCAGGTAACCCGTGGATTAGTCACGCCCTTTGCCGAGTGTCGCAGCAATCATTGGGTGCTGGCTCAACTGGCCGACAGACTGGGTTTCGAACATGCGGGATTTCAACAGGAAGCACGCGAGTTGATCGATGAAAGTCTACGACTGACGGGACTTCCCGACGAACAGACGCTGTACCAGGATCATTGGGTCGACTGTGCGCCTGAATTTGAAACCAGTAACTTCCTCGATGGCTTTGAAACCCCGGATAAGCGTTTCCATTTCAAACCGGACTGGAGCCGGGTTGGTCCCAGCTTCGAGCAGATGCCTGAATTGCCGGATTACATGCCGATTGCTAACGATGCCGATGCGCGGCATCCGTTCCGCCTGGTAGCAGCGCCGGCACGCCAGTTTCTGAATACCTGTTTCACTGAAACCCGGACCTCGCAAAAGGCTGAAAACAGGCCAACCCTGATGCTGCGGGCCGACGATGCCGCGAAGTATGAAATTGAAGATGGAGGCCTGGTCAGGGTAGGGAACTGCCTGGCCGATATCCTGCTGCATGCAAAAATCTTCGACGGTATGCAACCCGGGGTCGTGATTATCGAGAGCATATGGCCAAATCACGCCTTCATCGAAGGGCTCGGTGTCAATGCGCTGGTGTCGGCCGAACCGGGTTTACCGAACGGTGGTGCGACGTATCATGATACCGCGGTCTGGATAAAATCTGAAACGGGGAGACAGCATGAATCAGCATGAGAAATTAAACTATGTCGAGTTTCCAGCGCGAGACCTGGGAGCCACCAGGACCTTTTTTACAAAAGTTTTTGAATGGACGTTCGAGGATTTCGGTCCCGACTACTGCGCTTTTTCAGGACAGGGTCTGGATGGGGGGTTTTATCGCTCGGAGCTATATTCAAGCACCTTGAGTGGCGCTGCATTGCTGGTGTTTTTCAGTGACGACCTCGAGGCCACCCAGGAAAAGGTGAAGCAGGCCGGAGGGCGCGTTGAAAAGCCGATATTTTCCTTTCCCGGTGGTCGCCGCTTTCATT
>CAXMSP010000190.1:0-31099 GCA_964196225.1 uncultured Gammaproteobacteria bacterium
TTGTAAGTCCGCGTAGTGGGATCAGCGGCAGTTTCAAATGATTTCATTTTTGCCGCAAAACTGCGGCCGGATATGGTGCTCACCTGGATTTCCGGTTTAACAAGCTCGGTCCGTTGCGCCAGGCTTACACCGGGTTTCATGCGCGCAAAGTCCTGTTCCGGGACATTGATATCGAGTTCCAGGCTGGATATGTCTTCGAGCAACAGGATCGGCTCCTTGGCCTGCACGTTCTGAAAATTATCGGCAATCTTACGTGCCACCCGGCCGGAAAACGGCGCTTTCAATACCGCGTCGTTCAATGCTTTCTGGGCTTGTTTCAGGCTTTGCTTGGCAACATCGATGTCGCGTAGCGTTTTGTCCACTTCTGCCTGCGAACCCGCGCCCTGGTCAAAAATTCTTCTCGCCCGTTCATAAGCTGACTCTGTCGCCTTGCGATTAGCCTCGGCCGCGTCGCGCGCGGCGACATAGTCGGCGTCATCGAGTCGGCCGAGAACAGCAGCCTTTTCTACCGCCATTCCGTCCGAAATTGGCAGTTCGACAATCTTACCGGCAACTTCAAATCCTAGCTCTACAGATCGCGCAGCCGATACTTCACCGGGATACTCCAGCGTGCTGCCGGCGCCGCCAGCATCGATCGTCATCAACTTCACCGGCCGCACTATTTCCTTTTTTTCCGGTGGCGCTTCATCGCCACAGGCGACGAGCAGGAAAGTCGTAAGCATTACGGCAGCCAGACGCGGGGCGGGATACTTAAATAAGGTGGAAATCATTAGCTGCCTCTAAATTATTGTGGGACATCGCGCGCCGCGGGCTCGAGATAATCGTCCCAGTCTGTCCGCTCCGCCATTGCGTCCCGGTTCTCATCCGATATATAGGCCTGGCCCTCGCGCAGACTCCAGCCACCGCCGAGTGCCTTGTATACCGCGATCAGATTAAGCGCGATATCGCCGCGGGCAGTGGTCCATTGTTCCTGTTGTGCTACCAGCGTGCGTTCGGAATCGATCACTCGCTGAAAGTCCACCGCGCCTTCGCGGTACTGGATACTTGCAATCTCGGTGGCGCGAAATGCAGCCGTCGCACTCTGCTCACGAAAACCGGCTTCCGCCTGCGCCTGCGAAAAGCCGATCATCGCATCTTCGGTTTCCTGGTAAGCGCGCAACACGGTGTCCTGGTAGTTGACCAGCGATTGCTGGTAGCGGGCGTCCTGTACCCTGACGTTGTTGCGAATCCGCCCGTAATTGAAAATCTTCCAGCTGAACGACGGTCCCGCAGAATAGACCACGCTGTCGGAGTCGAACAGGTCGCCGGAGTCACTGTCACCGGTATCGCTGCTCTGCAGCCCGATCGAACCAAATAGTGAAAAGCTGGGGTACAGGTCGGCTTCCGCGACGCCGATTAACGCGCTCTGACTCGCGGCCTGGAACTCGGCCCGACGCACATCGGGCCTGCGGCGTAACAGCTCTGTCGGAATCCCCGCGGCGATGCGCGCGGGCGCAATCGGGATAGCGGTTGCATCACTGGACATCAGCTTCAGTTCACCGGGCGGTTTGCCGAGCAGGATACTCAGGCTGTTCATTGCCTGGTACAGCGAACGCGTCAGTGCCGGGACACTGGCCTGGGTCGAACTCAAGTTGGATATCGCCTGCTGCACATCGAGTTCGGTAGTTGCACCGTTGTCATAACGGATCCGCGCGATACGCAGGCTTTCCTGTTGCAACAGGATATTGGCCCGCGCCAGGTTCAGCTGAGTTTCCAGGGTGCGGATAGTGACATAAACCCTCGCCACTTCGGCGGCCAGACTTACCAGCGCATCGTCATAATCGGCGAAAGTGGCGTTCAAACTGGCATCGGCGGACTCGATTCCACGGCTGAAACGTCCCCAGAAATCGATTTCCCATGACGCGTCGAAGCCTAGTTCGTAATTGGAAAACTCATCGTCCAGTGCCGGGTTGAAGTTGGGACTATTTTCGCTGATACCGTTCGTCGAGGCAGAGCCATTCAGCTCTTGCACCTGGGGATACTTGTTACCGACCGCGATCCCTAGCTGTGCACGCGCCTCGAGTATACGCAGGCCGGTAATCTGCAGCGACAGATTCTGCTCGAAGGCTTCTGCCACCAGGTCATCGAGGATTGGATCGTTGAAAACCGTCCACCAATCGCTCAGTTCAACAGCATCGCGGCTGATGGCGGGATTGTCGCCAACCCAGTCTTCCACCATCGGGGTTTCGGGTTTGACAAAATCGGGGCCAAGTTGGGTGCAGCCGAATTGAAACAAACACACTGACAGGATGACGAACAGGCGCTTGGCCGTCGCAGTCTCTCTGTGCCGATATTGGTTTGTGATTATTGTTTCAGGCACTTGTCGCCATCGCTCCTTTTATTATTTCGAAGTCTATTGCTAGATAGACGGGCAAATATTGACTATTGTCAAAATCATCCAATTGGCTTATCCAGCTCACCGTACCAGTCGCAGGATACGACAACACGCGTGTATAAGTACACCCGCCGGCGTATAATTTGGCGTTGGCGCTCGTTAATAGTATCCAGGCAAGGACCTATATTGAGAACGGTTGTTTCCGTAATTGTGAAACCCGTAACTTTTGGCCGTATCTATTTTTTAGCCTTGCGATTCTCGGCATCTTTTTCCCTGATTTCATTCCACATCTCGAGAGCGCCTGCCGCCAGTTCTTGATATTCCGGATGCCTTTCAAGCAGCCCTCTAATCTGATTCGCGTCATTCTGCACTTCCCGGATTATTCTCAGGTCACTGTCATTTAACAATTCACCGGCATCGACCTTTTCTTTCATCGCTACGGCACGCGGCAGGCGTTGTTTATTGAACCTGTCCAGTAATGCCAGGATAACGCCTTTATCTTTTCTACGTATTTTTTCTTCGTCACTTTTTTTCATCTTTAGCTCCGCTTAATTTCTGATTGTATCTGGATTCATCATTGGTTGTGGCACAACCAGGAATTCTCTCCCGCTTTCCGGGTGAAGACAATATGCAGACGCGTATAAGTGCATTCCGGTTCGTATAAATTTATATTTGAACGCGTTAGATTTGAACGCCAAGGGTTTTGGTGTGCCATTTTAGCTGGTAAAGTCACCGGGCTTGCTTAGTGAATTTGTTTTGTATTCGACATATACTGGTCGCAGTTTCTAATAATAGGGGTAACAGAATGAGTACGAACGGAATTTGGAAAGTGGAAATGCTCGGGCAAGATGGTTGGGAAGCCATTGCAACCGCGTTCCTCGAAGATGGTACATACAGGGCTGCATCTGAGAATCATTACGCAGTCGGTAACTATGAAGTTTCAGGTAATCGAATCGCGATATCTGCCGCCGGCGTGCAACATGGAGAAGCCCGCACCGTGTTCGGTGAAAAGAAGAAAGAATTGGATATAAAACTCGAAGGCGAAATCGAAGGAAACGAAATTAAGGGGCAAGCCCAGGATGACAAGGGTGCCTACCAGATTTCGATTCGATTTACTCGTCTCGCGGATCTGACCTAAGGGTTGGGTTAGTATAACTCCGGCACGAAGGTGCGACTCGCCAGGGTAGCCATGTCATCGAAAGCCCCTTCTGGATCGCGTTCAGGCAGTTGAACCTGCTCCCGAGGTATCTCCTCGTATGGAATTCTATTCAACAGATGAGCGATACAATTAAGCCGTGCGCGCCTCTTATCGTCCGCCACCACGATGTTCCAGGGAGCATAGGGTGTATCGGTGGCCGCGAACATGTTGTCCCGAGCGCGGGAATAATCATACCAGTGGCGTCTGGATGTCAGATCCATCGGGCTCAGTTTCCAGGGCTTTCTCGGGTCCGTCATGCGGGCTCGCATACGTCGCTCCTGTTCCTCGCTGCCGATATCGAACCAGTATTTGAATAGCCAAATACCCTCGTCCACCAGGTTTTTCTCAAATTGTGGGCACATCTCGAGAAAGCGGCGGTACTGTTCGTCGGTGCAGAAGTTCATTACCCGCTCGACGCCCGCCCGGTTGTACCAACTGCGGTCGAACAGCACAATCTCGCCGGCCGCCGGAAAATTAGCAATATACCGTTGCATGTAGAGCTGACTTTTTTCACGTTCGGTCGGAGCGGGTAAGGCGACGGTTCTAAAAATCCTGGGGCTCACCCGTTCCGTGATGCGCTTGATCACTCCACCTTTGCCAGCAGCGTCGCGGCCTTCGAACACGACGACGACACGCTCACCCCTGGCGACAACCCACTCCTGAAGCTTGACCAGCTCGGCGTGCAGATCGAAAAGTGTCTCTTCGTAGAATTTTCGATTGAGCTTCTCCTTCTTTCCCTCACGTTCGCTATGGTGGTGCTTCCCGTCTTTATTCTCTTTGTCTTTCTTACCCATAGTTTCTACCTCGAACTGATAGCGTTGGTTGTGGCCTCATCCGGAATTCTCTCCTGCTACCCCGGTGGAGGCAATATACAAACGCGTATAAGTGCACTCCGGTTCGTATAAATTTACGCTAGAAAGCGTTATTATTTTGCCGCAAGGGCTTTGGGGCCACATTTGTTGGTAACGGAACTCGACTTGATGAGACCCATTATTACCTGCTAAAAACCTGGTTCTTTATAACACAGTTCAATATTTCGGGCATTTGTAAAAGGATAAAACCATGGAATCACTCATCCTCGACGGTCGCCAGACAATCATCCTCGCCATCCTGGTGCTGTTCCTCGGAAAATGGCTGATCGGCAAGATCGCGTTTCTGCGTAACTTCAATATCCCGGAGCCGGTGGTCGGCGGCTTGATCGCATCGATTGTGTTCGGTTTGCTTTACGCACTTTTCAACCTGCAGTTCGAGTTTGCACTCGGCGTGCGTGATGAACTGTTGATCGCCTTTTTTACCACGATCGGCCTGTCCTCGAGATTTGAAACTCTGTTAAAAGGTGGGGCGCAGCTCGGCATCCTGCTGCTGCTCGCCGCGTTCTATCTCGGCATCCAGAACGGCACCGGCGTTGCGGTAGCGACGCTCGCGGGCTTCGATCAGTTAGTGGGCGTGATCGGTGGCTCGGTGTCGCTGTCCGGCGGGCATGGCACCGCGATTGCATGGACGCCCATTTTCCGGGATGAGCACGGGATCGCGCTGGCGGGCGAGATCGGCATTGCCTGTGCGACCTTCGGTCTGATCCTGGGTGGCCTGCTGGGTGGCCCGCTGGCCCGGTTCCTGGTGCAGCGTCACAAACTGGAACCCGACAGCGACGCGGTGCAGACCATCGGTGTTGCACACGATGGCGACATGATCCCGATTGACTACCAGCGTATGCTGCGCACCATATTCGTGATCTTCGGCACCATCGGTATCGGCATCCACATCGATCTCGGCCTGGGCAAGCTCGGCGTGCAGCTGCCCACATTCGTCTCCTGCCTGTTTGCGGGCATCCTCGTGACCAATCTCGTCCCCAGGTTGTTTCCAAAGGTGAATATGCCAAAACCGGAACAGTCCCGCAGTCTGGCCCTGATTTCCGATCTCAGCCTGGGCCTGTTCCTCGCCATATCGCTGATGAGCCTGCAACTCTGGACCCTGGCGGATCTCGGTTTCGCCATTCTACTGATGCTGCTTGCGCAGGTTGTGATGGTGTTGCTGTGGGGTGGGATCGTGGTATTCCGCGCCATGGGCGCCAACTATGACGCCGCCGTCATGTCGTCCGGCTACGTTGGTCTTGCGCTCGGCGCCACGCCGACGGCAATCGCCAATATGACGGCCGTGACCAAGCTTTATGGACCGTCACCGAAGGCATTCATCATCGTGCCACTGATCGGCGCGTTTTTTATTGACCTGGCGAACGCCATCGTGATTCAGCTGTATGTCGGCTGGTTTGGTTAATTCAATAATGATGCAATGATGGGATTGAACTTGCCTGACATCATTGTCGCCATCGTGCTGCAGCCCAATACAGTTTAAGCGCCCTGATGTCGTTTACCGACAATTACAGTTTGGCAACAATTGCCTATTAATGGCCAGAGAAAAATAATACGGGCCATTAATAGACAATTCGGAGTTCGAAAATGGCGCATTTTGAGCACCGCAGGTATAATGTTTTTATCAATCGCAGAGACTACAGTAAAGAGGACAAACTATGAAAATTTCTAAACTATCCGGAATTATATTTGTTTTGGTGGCATCGTTGGGTATCACAGAATTGGCAACAGCCGATGACCATTGGTCAGACGAGTGGGAGGTCGCGGTCGATGGTAAATCCACGAGCAGCGGAATTATCAATTTCACAATCACCTTCGAACCGGGTGTCGATGTTGCTGCGCGCGAAGCAGTGACCGTCGATGTGCAGGTTGCGAATGACACGGGTGAAAATGACGTTGCAGAGATTATTAGCAATAGTTTCCGCGCCGTACTCGGCGACGAAGAATTCGATGTTGACGTCAAATCGGGTGAGAAAGTTGAGATCGAATCCAGGGGAGATACTCCGGACTTCGTCCTGGAGATCACCGCCAGCTCAATCCAGGGTATCAGCCTGGAACTCGACAACTGACTCGTTCGGGGCGTAAATACGGGGACAGTATACTTATTAAAAATTTTTCAGGGACAACTCTCAACTCGTATCCAGGGAAGAGACTTATTGATTGATCGACACGCATGAAATAGGAAATCGCAAGTCATCAATTAGCTAATAGGTATACTGTCCCCGGAATTTCGAAAAGAAACAGCGTTCTATTTCGTTAGCGCCTACTCAATGCTCCAGATTTGACCATTGTCGCCGAACCTGACGACGTGAGTGACTGAGCTCGACTTCTCGTAAACCCAGGTGCTGCCGTAACGCGCTTTGGGTTCGCCGCATCGCTTCAATACCTCGTACTTGCCCGGCGAATCTCGCATTCCGGCAGTAATTATGTGAGTGCCACAGCGCATTGAGTTGGCTAAAACTGGCTCTATGATGATGATCGAGAATAAAAACGCCGCGATTATCAATTTTATCTTACTGGTCATTAGGACCTCCTTCAGTAACTGAGTGCTTGCTTCGCAGAACGTTCTTTATCTACGGAATGCTATATTTCAAATCGTCAATAATGGCCAGGCCGGAGGCAACGCGTACCACCGAACCGGACGCTATGTCGGCGACCAGGGCATGAATCGGCGACCGGACCTTGAGCTTGCCGGAACCCGAGACCCCCGTGAACTTGCCTTCGCCATCGGTCAGCGTGAACTTGCCCTCGCAGAGGCCCACCATACCCTTACAAGTCAGTTTCGCGTACAGGACGCTCTCCGGAGATGCGGTAATCTCACAATGGCCGGTCGCTTCCGTCGAGCCCGTTTTCAAATCAAGTTTCTGCACAATCGGGCATACCACGAAGCCCTCGTGCATTTCACCGCTGGAGTTCTCGACATACATGATGCCCTTCATTGCACCAAGGAACACCACCGTGCTGGTATTCACCTGGAAAACCTGGCCTTCGGCATCCCAGGGAATGGCCGCCTGAACGGTGCCTTGCTCGGCCGCCCTGGCCGGTGAAAGAGCCAGCAGCAACATTGCTACCACCGGTGCCAAATAGATTCTCTTTACGGTCATTACTTTTATCTCCTGTTCTGTCAGCAGCTGAAACCAACGCATCAGCCTGGCCCGCACTCTAACAAATTGCCGGTCAGGCCTTGAGGGAAATATTCCCTTTTTTGCCACACGATATGCGACTGATTTCAACGATAGTAACAAAGTATAGTAGGAACAAACACCCTTCCCGGTGATCAGTTTAATTGACATGGGGCGGAAATTTTTCCAGCATGGGGAGCATCGACATTCGAATTAAAATTTCAACATTGCTATTGCGCTCACTTGGCCTGGCTTTGCTGATGCTCGCCAGCCCGCTGGTTATGTCGCACGAAACCAGTACTGAGCACAGCGCTGATGAATCCGGCTCGCTGGTCGTCGACCGCATCGAGCGCGAACGCGCGGTGCAGGACAACCGCTCGGTGTTACTCGCGCATAAGCGTAACTATGTCCTGCCGCTGACTTATGCCAATCAGCCCAACGACGATGTGTTCGAAATCGGCAGCAGCGATTTCGGCCAGGATCTCGACAATGCCGAAATCCAGTTTCAGGTCAGCCTCAAGGCGCCACTCGCCGAAGACCTGTTCACCGAGCAAGACAGGTTGTTTGTGGGCTTCACCGTACGCTCTTTCTGGCAGGCTTATAACGACGAGCTTTCCTCGCCGTTTCGCGAGACCAATTATGAACCCGAGATATTCTGGGTCACGCCGGTGCCCTGGACGATTCTCGGTGGCGATGCCAGCCTGTTTGGGCTTGGCCTGACGCACCAGTCGAATGGTCGCAGCCAGTTATTTTCACGCAGTTGGAACCGGGTCTACGCATACGTAGTATGGGAGCGTTGGCGCTACGTGTTCCAATTCAAGGTGTGGGGGCGCATCTCCGAGGATGAAAAAGACGACCCGCTCGATCCCGACGGCGACGACAACCCGGACATCGAGGATTACCTCGGCAACTTCGAGTTCACGACTGCGTATCGTCAGAACGATCATGAGGTTTCCGTGATGCTGCGCAATAATCTGGAAAGCGACGACAACCGGGGCGCAATCCAGATCGACTGGACCTTTCCACTACAACGTCGCTTCCGCGGCTACGTGCAGTTCTTCAACGGCTATGGAGAAAGCCTGATCGACTACGACGCCCACATCGAGCGACTCGGCATCGGCATCCTGCTGTCGGATCTGTTATAAGAATCGGGGGACAGTATACCTAATTTCTCAAAGGGAAATAGGTATACTGTCCCCACTTTATTCTAGAAAGTAAATCCTGTGGTAATCATCGCGGCGGCAAGCCCCTGCTCGCTAAACTCGACCGCAAAGAATTTGCTCTGATAGCCCACGGTAGGCAGGAACGCCTCAGCTGCGCCCTGGTTGTTCTGAGCGACCTCATCTTCAGGCGCTTCCTCGTCGCCGTTAATCCGCCCACCGGATAAATCGAAATACCACTGCGCAGATGTGAATGGCTCAGGTTTATAATCCGCATCCAAGTTTTCGGATTGCTGATCGAACGAATAGTCGAATATCGACAATCCAGGTACGGGGTTGTTGTTCGTCTGGGTTACGAATCCAGTCATGTTCAGATCATTGACAGGGGTGGGTTCGAGATCATAAAGCGAGGCGTGAATGCTCGACTGCTCAATTCCCTGGTTTTGGAACAAACCTGGAGACCAGCCACTTTCCTCGGCCAGACATGGATTGATGGAAAATGCCATTATGGCAAGCAACATCAAGGCTGTCGCAATGGTCTTAAGCGGCCAGGATTGCGCGTCGTTATGCGGGACGGGACAACCAACCATGAGATTAATCTCGTTGATGGGGCACAAGGAAGTACTTTTAATCGAGTTTGAATCAATCATCGTAGCCTCCATCAAAATTATGGTTAGATATGACTGTAGAATAAAATGATTAAATACCCTTATCCTCGGACGCCAATCGCTTATCCCGGCAGGGCGCAGCAGTAACCTGACACAGGTGTTTTTTAGATTTACCTTGATGCGTTAGACACTGTATTTTTTTGAATTTCGGATCCCAATTCCCCAGGTACCTTTTTGTCAACGGATCCTGTTGTCGGATCTTTATTAGGAGCAGTGCATCATGGGCCACTTTCGGGTAATCTGGCGCCTTCGCACTAATTCTAACAATCCATCCCATGCGACATATCCAATCTAGACATCAATTCAGATATGCCAAATTTCGTGTGCTTGGCTTGTTGGCAATCATCTGGTTTGCCGTCGCGACTCCATTCTCGGCCTCTGCGCAAATGGTTCCGAGCACCACCGCGGAACCAGCGCCCATTGAGGTTCCCGAGGACCTGACCCAGGAACAGGTGCGTGACCTAATCGCGCGCCTGTCCGATGACCAGGTGCGCGAATTAATCATTACACAGCTCGATAAACTGGCGACTCAGCAAGATCAAGCTGCCGATCCGGCCGCCTATGCTGGCCAGTTGCGTGAAGGCATGCACGTGGCCTGGGACGCACTTTCTCGACTGTTTACCTCGGGCAACAAGCTTAACGCCCTGCCCTCCTTGATCTGGCGGCAGGTAACCGACAACGGCAAGGTCAGTGTCTGGTTTTTATTGTTCCAGTTGATCGGCTTGCTGGTGGTTGGCTGGGCAGCCGAACGCCTGGCGAAACACATGCTCGAAAAGGCTACGTCCAAGCCGGTAGAAGTGCTTTCGCTCGGTAAGCGCTTTGACCTCGCCTGTTACGGCGCGGTGATGGGCATGGTTGAACTCGGCGCCTTTGCCGTCGGCGCGCTGCTGTTTGTGGAAATCACCGGGCAGCAGGCGCAGGCCGCACAAATGCTCTGGTACCAGGTCGTCTGGTGCCTGGTGTTAATAAGGCTTGTCTTGCTGGCAGTGCGACAAGTTGTCTCACCCGACAAGTCGGACACTCACCCGGGATCAGTAACCGATGCGGCGGCGAAACAGATACTGGCCTGGACCGTGATCCTGGCGGCATCCCTGGTGCTGCAGTTGCCGATGATCAAGCTTGCGAACGATTTTGGTGCCGACGCGGAAACTGATCTGTTGCTGCGCGTTCTCTTAGGTGGGGTATTTGTTGCCTTGCTGATCGTGCTGGCGATTCGTCTGCGTCATTACGGCGCGGAATTGATCGTAGGCGCGGAGGCCGAAAGCGGGAGTATCCGCCAGGGACTGGCGCGCATCTGGTGGATGCTGATGATTGTTTACATCCTGCTGATCTGGTTCATGTCGGTCGGCAAGCTGGCCAAAACCGGTGAATCGTCGCTGGTGCCTGGTCTGGGTAGTCTGTTGCTGTTCGTCTTGATCCCCTATCTCGATATGGGCCTGCAGTGGCTGATCACCCGTTACTTCGAATACAAAGAGGAAGAGACGCCACCCGCGGAAGAGCTTGCTGCCGATGAGAACAGTGAAGCAAACCCACCCGCCGTTGATCTGATCGAGCCAGACACAAGTGCAGACCTCGAGGCAACCGCTCAGGATACTGAGATCAGCACGCAGGCTTACGAACCAGGTTATATCGCCACCGCGCTGCGCTATGCCAGGGTGTTGATGGTGATTGCGATCCTGGCCATCTTCATGCGCCTGTGGGAAATTGATCTCAGGGCCATTAGTGCGCAATTAGTCGGCCAGCGATTCGCGGGTGCGTTGTTTGACATCGGTATCACTATTTTACTGACCTGGGCGCTGTGGGGCGTGATCCGGATTTCGATCGAGCGCAAACTCGACGATGGCAAAGGTTCTGCCGATGAGGCGGAAGAAGAAGCCGAAGCCGGCGGGCTCGGCGGTACCCGGGTCGAAACCATCCTGCCGCTGATTCGGATTTTCATCAAGATTACGCTGATGGTGATGGCGGTGCTGATATCGCTGTCCGCCCTCGGCGTCAATATCGGGCCATTGATCGCAGGTGCAGGTGTCATTGGCATCGCGATCGGCTTCGGAGCGCAGACGTTGGTGCGCGATATCGTCTCGGGATTTTTCTACCTCCTCGACGACGCCTTCCGTATCGGCGAGTATGTCGTCATCGACCAGATTCGCGGCACGGTCGAAAAGATTTCGGTGCGTTCGTTCCAGTTGCGTCATCACAATGGCCCGGTGCATACCATTCCCTACGGCGAGATCCGCACCCTGACCAACTGGAGCCGTGACTGGGCGATCATGAAGTTCGAGCTGCGCATCCCGTTCGAGACCGACATCGATATGGTGCGCAAGATAATCAAGCAGATCGGGATCGACATGATGGAAGACCCGCTTTTCGGTCCGCTGCTGCTGATGCCGCTAAAATCGCAGGGCGTCAACCGCATGGACGATTCGGCGCTGATCATCCGTTGCAAGTTTACCGCGATCCCGGGCCAACAATACCTGATCCGACGCGAGGCATTTACTCGCATCCAACGAGTCTTTGAAGAGAAAGGGATTCAATTTGCGCCACGCCGGGTGCTGGTCGAGGCGACGACGCCGCAGGAAGCAATCAAAGGGGCCGCCGCTGTCCTCGACCAGGAAGTCGAAGGCGGGTCGGCGCCAAAAAATAACCAGTCCGATCAATAAACCGACAATGAAAATACCCATGAACCAGACCAAGTTGTTAAAAACAATCACCCTGGCCCTGACGGCGCTTGTGATAGTGGCCTGCGCCAACACCAAACCAGTGGGCGAGTGGAGTAACGAGCAATTTACGGGCAAGTTGAACAATATCCTGATTATCGGCGTCACCTCGCGGTCAGACCGTCGACGGGTATTCGAGGACAAGTTTGTCGAAGGACTCGCGGCATTGAAGGTTAATGCAACCCCGAGTTACAAGCTGATGGACTCTTCCCTGCATCTGACGCGAGAGGTTGTCGAAAATGCGATCAAGGGGCAAGACATCGGTGCGGTACTGGTCACGCGCCTCGCGGGTATCAAGGACAAGGAAGTTTACCGCCAACCGGATAACAAGGATGAAAATCTGAGTTATTTCAACTACTACGATAAGTCTTTGCACCAGGCAAACGATGGCTACACCGCGCAATACCGGGTAGTGGCACTGGAAACCAATCTTTACGATACCGCATCGGGTGAACTGGTCTGGTCGATGCAATCAGAAACCATGGATATTTCACAGCCCCGTAACGTGATCGAGGATCAGATCAAGTTAACGATTAGTACCCTCGCCAAACGTGGCTTGATCTAGGCAAGTCCCTGACTGGGAATCCAGTCAATTCGAAACCCTCTGACTCCAATGGATCCCGGCTCAAGGCCGGGATGACGATGGTTCCAGGCTTAAGTAAACTGACCCCTTTAATCTGCTATGGTACCGCGCCGGATTCTTTCAGGTGGCGCGCCATGCCCTCTACGTTGAGCTCGCGCCACTGGTCGTATGATCCCCAGTCTTTATATTTTGCCATTGTCACGCTGGTTTTTAGCTCGTCGACCGATTTACCAGCCTTAAGCCCTTTGAGCACCGATGCGCGCAACTCTTTGAGATAGGCCAGGCCTTTGCCGACATCACTTTTGTCGCCGACCGGGCCATGCCCGCCGATCAGGAAATCAAAATCAAGCGCTTCGACCTTTTTGACCTGGTCAATCCAGTGGTCAACGTTGGAGCCCGGAAAATCGCGGTAAAACAGGCGCTTCGCACTGACTGCATCGACCACGAAAGCGACATTATCGGGGCGCACGACCATCGCGATCAAATCGTTGCCATGTCCAGGTCCGAGATAGGTCAGCTCGAAAGTTTTACTGCCCACGGTCAAGCTCGTTTGATCGTCGAAGCGAATCGTCGGCTCCATCAAATCAATATCCTCCGGCGCGTTCCGATGTGCAATCACGTTCGGCACATTTCCGTATTCGGTGCCGCCGGAAGCGTGGTCGCCGTGGCTATGGCTATATATGAGATGAGTAATTGGTTCATCGGTAAGCTTTTCGATTTCGGCCTTGAGCCACTTTGCCGCCTCTTGATTGATCGGGTCGGTTACTACAACACCCTCCCCGGTGATAACGAACATATTCACATGAAATTTATTTTGAAAGCGGTATACGTCTCCGCTTACGCGCGTGATTTCACGCTTGATATCCTGCGCAAACGCGGAACTTGCCCCTAAAGTCAGTATTACCAATGTCATGAGTAGTCGTTTCATTACTTGCTCTCTCCTTTCGGTTTTATCGGTTGTGATATCTCGGACCCTCGTTTTCTGATTTAATTCCGGGTCATGAAGAACTTTGAATCCCAGCTGCGCCTCGGCACCGGACTCATTCTGGCATTATACGTGGTGCAGCACCTGGTTAACCATACCTTCGGTATCGTTTCGATCGAGGCCGCCGAAGCCTACCGCCAGACCGTGGGCACGTTATTTCAAAACCTACCAGGGCAGGTCCTGCTCTACGGCTCGCTACTGTTTCACGCCACCATTGCATTGCGCTCAATTTACCGACGTTCGAGCCTGCGCATGTCGTTATGGCAATTTCTGCAATTGTTGCTGGGCCTTTCGATCCTGCCGCTGGTGGTCGGGCATGCCGTCGCTAACCGTGGATATGACCTGCTCGGCGACATCGACCCTAATTATTACTACGTTGTCACTTCATTATTATTAAAGCCCATAGTTTTGGTCAAGCTAGTACTATTGATTACGGTGATCTGGGTTCACATGGTCATTGGCTTGCACTTCTGGCTGCGGATAAAGCAGGGTTACCAGCGCTATGTTCCATATGCCTACACACTGGTGGTATTGATTCCAGCACTGGCTTACGTCGGTTTGTTCAACATGCTGCAGCAGGCCAGTAGCTGGCTCGATGACCCACAACGACTCGATCAAATCTATGCTGGGAATATCGCGATGAATCGGCATGACGTCGAGTTCCTGCAAGGACTTGAGGCTCAGGCCTGGATTGTCATGGCAGCATTGCTGATCCTGACCCTGGTTGCGCGCCAGATCAGGCTCTGGCACCAGAAACGCCAGGGCACCTACTGCATTACCCATAGCGATGGCGCCAAAGTTAGGGCATTGAATGGTGTTTCGCTGCTCGAGGCGTTACGCAATGCCCGTATCCCGCACGCGGCTGTTTGTGGCGGGCGCGCGCGTTGCACCACCTGTCGCGTGCACGTCAGCAGCGGTCTGGAGGAGCTTGACCCGCCAAACGAACTGGAAGCGAAGGCGCTAACACGTATCAAGGCCAGCGAGGATGTTCGTCTCGCTTGCCAATTGCATCCGAAATCGGATCTCGAGATAACTCCGTTGGTGATGGCGAATCAATCACTCAGCGCTACCTTACACAGCGGTGGTGTTGGGGGTCACGAAGAGTACGTGGTCGCGATGTTCGTCGATATGCGCGGTTCGACCAACCTCGGCGAACGCGTATTGGCCTATGACGTGGTATTTATCCTGAATCGTTTTTTCACCGAGCTCTCCAGTGCGTTGTCGGATTCAAACGGCCACTATGCCCAATTCGCCGGTGACGGCCTGATGGCATTGTACGGACTCGATCCCGAGCGCAAGTCGCGCGCCTGCCAGGATGCGCTTGCAGGGGCACGCGAAATGTTTCGCCGTATCGATAAGTTGAATGATCAGTTAAAACGCGAATTCGGCGAAAGCATACAGATGGGCATCGGTATTCACGGCGGTGAGGCCATTGTCGGCACCATGGGACCACCGAAAACCCCGTTACTGACCGCAGTCGGTGACAATGTCAATATCGCTGCGCGGCTCGAGTCACAAACCAAGGAAATCGGTTGCGACATGATTGTTTCGGTCTCGACCCTGGAAACCGAGTCCATCGACTTTCCTGACAATAACGTGCGGCAAGTCGAGGTCCGCGGCCGCGATAATCATGTGCGCGTCTGCACCTTCAGCCGTGACCAGCTCCCGGGCGGCAATCCAGACTGATCGAATCCGGATCAATCTTTGGTTATCATAGCGCTGCTTTAACTTTCCGGATCAAACATGCAACAAAGACAAATCGGCCCCTTTTCCGTTTCCGCAATCGGCTTCGGCTGTATGAACGTGTCGATGGGTTACGGCCCTCGCATTGACGAAGCCGACGCCGGCAAGCTGTTCAATGCCGCGCTGGATCATGGCTACACCTTTCTCGACACCGCGTCCCTGTACGGCCTGGGTCATAACGAGAGTCTGATTGGCGAGTACCTCGCCACGCGACGCGACGAGTACGTGCTCGCGAGCAAGTGCGGATTTTCGCGCACCGAGGACGGCAAGACGGTGATGGACGGGCGCCCCGAGGTCCTGGCGCAAACCTGCGAGGACAGCCTGCGTCGATTGAACACAGATGTGATCGACCTCTATTACCTGCACCGCATCGATCCGAAGGTGCCGGTCGAGGAAAGCGTGGGTGCGCTGGCGCAACTGGTTGAACAAGGCAAAATCAAAACCATCGGCCTGTCTGAAATCAGCTCGGAAAGCCTGCGTCGCGCGCATGCAGTACACCCGATCACCGCGGTGCAGTCGGAATATTCGCTTTGGACCCGCACCCCAGAGCGTAAAATTCTGGCGACCTGCGACGAACTGGGAATCGCCTTCGTCCCCTTCTCGCCACTGGCGCGCCAGTTTCTGACCGGTAAATGCCACGATGTCACGACCGTGACCGAAGACGATATTCGCGCCAGCATTGCACGCCCACGTTTTGAACCGGAAAATTTCGAGCAAAATGAAAAGCTGCTCATCCCCTTCGGTGAAATGGCCGAGCATCACGGTTGCAGCATGGCGCAACTGGCTTTGGCCTGGCTGCTCGCGCAAGGTGACAACATCATTCCAATTCCCGGCACCAAGCACATGGACTGGATGATTGAGAATGCCGGCGCTGCCGATATCGAGCTGAGTTCCGTTCTGGTTGATGAGCTCGACCTGTTGATCAACGAAAACACGGTTACCGGGAAGCGTTACACCGACGCGCTGATGGCGTCGACCGATTCAGAGAAGGATTAGAGTAAATGAAGCTAAGCCGCGAAGAACAGGCGATGCTCGATGGCGAGCTCGGCGAACCGCGGCGTTGGGCGATGGAGCACATGATCCAGGTTGGTCGTTTCTTCGATGCCGCTGACTTCGTCGAAGTGACGCAGGCGCACATCATGGCCGATACCGAGTCGCTCGGCGAAGCTGGGGTCGCCTTCCTCGAGAAGCTGATGACTTATCCCGCAAGCGAACGCCAGGTGCGCATCCCGATGATTACCGATCCGCGCGGCATTGATTTCTGTCACTACCGACGCCTGAAGCAAACCGATGAGATGGCCGTGCTCGAACAGCGCACAATCGAAGCCTTCGAGTCCCTCGGTATCCTGATGACCAACACCTGCATTAATTATCAAACCATCATGCCGCCGGTACGCGGTGAGCATCTCGCCTTTGGCGATACCGGGGTCGTGATCTACTGTAACAGCGTGCTCGGCGCCTATTCCAATTTCGAAGGCGGGCCGTCGTCGCTCGCTGCCGGATTGACCGGGCGCACCCCGCGCTACGGGCTGCACCTCGATCAGAATCGCAAGGCGACGCGGCACTTTCGCATTGAGCATCAACCCGAGCACCTTTCCGACTGGGGCGCGCTCGGCGGCATCATCGGCGCGCGCACGGGATCTTACTGGGAAGTTCCGGTGATCGAGGGCATCGATTCGAATCCGGACTCGGATGAAATGAAACACTTCGGCGCAGCGATGGCGAGCTTTGGTTCGGTACCGCTGTTTCATATGGTCGGTATCACGCCTGAAGCACCGACACTGGAATCGGTCTGTGACCCGGATTCACTTGCGGTTGAAGTCATCAGCACAGCCGATTTCGAGGGGTTTTTCGCGCGCTACGGCGGTAAGGGTGAAAAAGTCGACGTGGTCGTGTTTTCCGCACCGCAGTTATCGCTACTCGAAATGCAGTCGCTAGCCGCATTGCTCGATGGTAAAAAAATACACCCGGACACCAGCCTGCTCGCGGTCACGAGCCCCGTGGTTGCAGCGGATGCGCGACGCATGGGAATCGCTGAGCGTATCGAATCCTCCGGCGCCCTGGTACTCGAAGGTATGTGCTTCTACCAGAGCTATGCACGCGAAATGGGCGAGGCCAACGGCTGGAAGCGGCTCATGACCAACTCGGTCAAGCTCACTAATATTATCGGTGGCTATGGCTATGAGCCGACACTTTCCAACATGGAAAACTGTGTCGCGTCTGCCATTGCCGGGGAGATTGTTTAATGACAACAATCGAACTGAAGTGCCACGTCGGTGTCGGCCCCGAGGTTTCGGGCGAGGCACTGGTTACCGACGACAACTTTTCCGCGCGCTACGATCTCGACCGCATTGCCGGGATTTTCTCGCGCCCGCAGCACAAGCTTGCGGGTCTTAGTTACGTCGACAAGATCATGGTGTTCAACACCGCCAAGGGCGGCGTCGCGTCGGCCTGGATGCTGCACGAAATGAAATCGCGCGGAATCGCGCCCAAAGCGATCCTGTTCAACAACGTCAATCCGATCCTGGCGCAGGGTGCGGCGCTCGCCAACATGGCGCTGTGCGATCGCTTCGACGATGGCGACGTCACGCAACTGATTAAAACCGGCGACCAGGTTACGGTGAACCCGGAACTCGGCCTGGTTACGATTAAACGAGACTGAACCGATGAGTGTCGAATATCTAGATTGCAGCGCCGAGGTTTCCGAGATTCGACAACCGTCCGGCGATCGACTGGTCTGGCTTGCCGGCGATATCACTTCCGACGACTACCTGGTTACCCTGAACGATGCAGCAATCGCTGAAATCGAGCGACTCGCTCAATTCTTTACCCATAACCCACTGCCACTGTTGCAGCGCAAGCTCGAAGATCTCGAATTTCCCGCCTGCCGGGAATTAATGGCACAGATGAAATCGCTTCTTGATGATGGCGTCGGTTTTGCGGTGCTCGATCGCTTACCCGTGGATGACTACCCGACCGATACACTGCTCGAGGTTTACTGGGTGCTTGGTCAGTGCATTGGACGGCCGGTGGCGCAGAAATGGAACGGCGAGATGATTTACAACGTTTCCGACACGGGTGCCGATTACGCCTACGGCACACGCGGTTCGTATACGTCGGTCGAACTCAATTTTCACACCGACAACGCGTTCGCGCGCATGGTGCCTGACTATGTCGGCCTGTTCTGTCGACACCCGGCGAAAAGCGGTGGCGTCAGCCGCTTCTGCAGTCTTTACTCGGTGCATCAACGCATGCTGGAACAATATCCCGACGAACTCGCTCGACTCTACCAGCCGGTGCTGTTCGACCGCCAGAAAGAACATCACGAGGGTGCCGCACCGGTCTGTCTCGCGCCCTACTTCAGCTGGCGCAATGGGCGCATGTTTGCGCGCGCTAATGCGTCGCTGATCCGCAAGGGTTACGAAGTTGCCGGTGAGTCCCTGGATAAGACGCTGGTTAAAGCACTCGACGCCATCGATGAAGTCTGCGAGTCAGAAGACCTGTGGTTCGAAGCGCCGCTACAGCGCGGCCAGATCCAGTACCTCAACAACCACGAAGTCGGGCATTACCGCAGCGCCTTCGAAGATTTCGACGAACCCGAACGCAAGCGCCATCTATACCGACTCTGGCACCGCGAGGCGGACTCGACAAGTTACGACGGCCGTTACCTGTAATGTCATTGCGGCCCCCGAGCCGCAATCCATTACAACATCTTCTCCGAAGTGAACCCAGGCTTCGTCCGGCCCGCTTTCCGAGACACCATTTGAATGGATGCCGCGGTCCGACGTATCGGGTCAAGCCCGGCATAACGACTACTCCGTCATTGCGGCCCCCGAGCCGCAATCTATTATAAAACCACACCAGAGAGTACCCGGGCTTCGCCCGGCCTACTTACCGAAACACCTCGAAAATGGATGCCGCGGTCCGACGTATCGGATCAAGCCCGGCATGACAGTTTTAAGGTCCCGACTTTCGCGGGGATGACGTTCGGGGTGCAGCGCAAAGGAAATGGTGACAGATTGGGAGAATCGTTTTTAGTTACGGTGGACTTTAGGTGCACAAGCTTTTACTCTTGCGTGGCTAGATAAATAAAGAAAAAGAATAGTCAAGGGAGTCGATCTTGGACCAACACGAAGTACACATATCGAGTATGGTTGTACATGCCAGACCCGACTATCTGCAGGACGTTAAAAATAAAATCGAGCATCTCCCCGGTGCGGAAATCCACGGTGAGTCCGAAAACGGTAAACTGGTCGTGGTTCTGGAATCACAAACCCAGACCTATATCACCGATGTCATTGAAAAAATAGCCAACATAGAACATGTGTTGAGTACCGCCCTTGTATATCACCAGATAGAGCAACCAGATTCCTGAAGGAAAGTTAATTATGAACCTGACTAGACGCGCTTTTATCAAAGCCAACGCCGCAGTCTCGGCCGCCGCGGTCGCCGGCATCAGCCTGCCGGCCGCCGCGACCAACCTCATCGTCGATCAGGATAAGACCAAGATCAACTGGGAAAAGGCTCCCTGCCGCTTCTGCGGTACCGGATGCTCGGTACTGGTCGGTACCCAGTCCGGTCGCGTTGTCGCAACCCAGGGTGATCCGGTTGCACCCGTCAACAAGGGTTTGAATTGCATCAAGGGGTATTTTCTTTCCAAGATCATGTACGGCCACGATCGTTTGCAAACCCCGCTGCTGCGGATGAAGCATGGCCAGTACGATAAAAACGGCGATTTCGAACCGGTTTCCTGGGACACCGCGTTCGACGTCATGGCGGAAAAGTGGAAAGCGGCTATCAAGAAAAAAGGGCCTACCAGTGTCGGCATGTTTGGTTCGGGCCAGTGGACCGTGATGGAGGGATACGCGGCATTGAAAATGATGAAGGCCGGTTTTTGATCTAATAATATAGATCCCAATGCGCGGCATTGCATGGCCTCCGCGGTCGGCGGATTCATGCGCAGCTTCGGCATCGACGAGCCCATGGGTTGCTACGACGATTTCGAACACGCCGACGCCTTCGTGCTGTGGGGCTCGAACATGGCGGAAATGCACCCGGTATTGTGGACCCGGCTGACTGACCGCCGGTTAAGCCATCCCCATGTCAGGGTGCATGTGCTATCAACCTTTTACCATCGTTCGTTCGAGCTGGCCGATAACCCGATGGTGTTCACACCGCAAACCGACCTGGTGATTGCTAACTTTATCGCCAACTACATCATCCAGAACGACGCCGTAAACTGGGACTTCGTCAACAAGCACACTCATTTCAAACGCGCGACACCGGACATTGGTTACGGCTTGCGCGACGAACACCCGCTGCAGCAGAAAGCCAAAAACCCCAATTCCGGCATGATGAAGAAGATGTCGTTCGCCGAGTACAAGGCCGCGGTCTCGGATTATTCACTGGAAAGGGCGATGAAAGCATCGGGCCTGTCCAAAACAAGCCTGCTGACGCTGGCCAAGGCTTATGCCCATCCCAACACGAAAGTCATGTCGCTGTGGACCATGGGCGTAAACCAGCATACCCGCGGCGTCTGGATGAACAGCCTGATTTACAACATCCACCTGCTGACCGGCAAGATTTCGCAACCCGGCAACAGCCCGTTCTCGCTGACCGGTCAGCCATCTGCCTGCGGTACCGCGCGCGAGGTAGGTACCTTCTCGCATCGCCTGCCCGCCGACATGGTTGTCGCGAAGAAGGAGCATCGCGACATCGCCGAAAAGATCTGGAAACTGCCCGAAGGCACGATCCCGCCAAAACCGGGGTTTCACGCGGTAATGCAAAACCGCAAGCTCAAGGACGGCGTACTCAATGCTTACTGGGTCATGTGCAACAACAACATACAGGCCGCGCCTAACCTGATGGAAGAGGGTTTGCCGGGGTATCGCAATCCGGAAAATTTTATTGTTACCTCCGATCCCTACCCGACAGTGACTTGCCAGGCTTCCGATCTGATCTTGCCAACCGCGATGTGGGTCGAGAAAGAAGGTGCTTACGGCAACGCAGAGCGCCGCACCCAGACCTGGTACCAGCAGGTTTCTCCGCCGGGCGAAGCTAAATCGGACCTGTGGCAAATCATGGAATTTACCAAGCGCTTCAAGATCGAAGAAGTCTGGGACGCCGAGTTACTGGCGAAGATGCCGGAATACAAGGGCAAGACGATGTACGACGTGTTGTTCCGAAATGGGCAGGTGGATCGTTTTCCCGAGTCGGAGGCCCGTGAATTGAACGACGAGTCCCATGATCACGGATTTTACGTACAAAAAGGCCTGTTCGAAGAATATGCCACCTTCGGCCGCGGCCATGGGCACGACCTCGCACCTTATGACCGATACCACCAGGAACGCGGTCTGCGCTGGCCGGTGGTGAACGGCAAGGAAACCCTGTGGCGGTTTAAGGAAGGCTCCGATCCCTATGTCAAGAAAGGCGCCGACTTCGAGTTCTACGGCCACAAGGACGGCAAGGCGAATATTATCTTCGCGCCCTACGAACCGGCGGCAGAGGAACCGGACAAGGAATACGATATGTGGCTCTCTACCGGGCGGGTGCTGGAGCATTGGCATTCAGGCTCGATGACGCAACGCGTACCGGAACTCTATCGAGCCGTTCCCGATGCATTGTGCTACATGCACCCGGAAGATGCCGAAGCGCGTAAACTGCGCCGCGCAGATGAAATCATCATTCGCTCACGTCGGGGCGAGATAAAATGCCGGGTCGAGACGCGCGGCCGAAATAAACCGCCCCCGGGCCTGGTGTTCGTGCCCTGGTTCGATGCGCGCATTCTGATTAACAAGGTGACGCTCGATGCGACCGATCCGCTGTCAAAACAGACGGATTACAAGAAGTGTGCCGTCAAGATTCTGAAGGCGTGAAAATCATGAATATCCATGCGTGTAAAATCATTTTAAAGTCCCTGCTCAGGGTACTGCCTGGTGTCGCCTTGCTGGTTACCTGTTTCAGCGTAGCGGCGGTCGACAACGTCAACCATGGCCAACAGGCTTCACTGCGGGGACTCACCCAGCTCGATACGACCCGCCCGGCCGATGAATTCAAACAGGTGCCGAAAGACCATAAACCGTTTATCAGCAACTACGTGTATCAACCACCGCTGATTCCGCACAAAATTCGTGGCTATGAACTGTCAACTAACGCCAATAAATGCCTGTCGTGCCATAGTTTCAAGAACGCGCCTGAATCGGGGGCGACCAAAATCAGTGTCACCCACTATGCAACCCGCGAGGGCGCGGTACTATCGGATGTGTCACCGCGGCGTTATTTCTGCCTGCAATGTCACGTGGTTCAAACCGATACCGAGGCGTTGATCGAAAACGACTATAAGCAGGTCGACTCCCTGCAATAGCGGGGCTCGCTTAGCAGGTACGATATGAAGTGGATTAAAATATTTTGGCGCAGGCTCTCTACTCCGAGTAAAGCGGCCGCAGGTGTATTGCTGGGAATGGGATTTGTCGGCGGTATTCTTTTCTGGGGTGCTTTTAACACTGGCATGGAGGCTACCAATAGCGAAGCGTTTTGTTCCAGTTGTCATGCACCGATTGTCGAGGAGATACGTGAGACCATACACTTTGCCAATCGATCCGGGGTGCGTGCGATCTGTTCGGATTGCCACGTACCGCATGAATGGACCGACAAAATCGTGCGCAAAGTTCAGGCCAGCAGGGAGCTGGTCGCTTATGCTTTGGGAACCATTGGTACCCCGGAAAAATTTCGGGAACGCAGGGCACACCTGGCTCACCGCGAATGGAAACGCCTGAAGGAGAATGATTCGCAAGAATGCCGTAACTGCCATCATTTCGATTTCATGGATTTTTCAATGCAGGGTCCGCGCAGCGTCAAGCAACATTCGACGGCGTTAGCCGCTGGCGACAAAACCTGTGTTGACTGCCACAAGGGTATCGCGCATCGGTTACCCGATATGAGTGGCGTCGAGGGTTGGCAATGATCGGGAAATCCAATTTATGAGCACATTCGAGAACATCTTCTGGCACATCCTCGGATACGGGGCAATGCCGTTTATATTCCTGGCCGGTTTCATTGGCGTCGCTGCTGGCTCTTTGTGGGTTCTGTCGCTCGGTGCGGATAAAGATTCCTAGCAAACCGATGACCGGCGAAGCCACGGGGATGATATCCAAAGCTCCGTCATTGCGGCCCCCGAGCCGCAATCCATTATAAAACCACACCAGAGGGTACCCGGGCTTCGCCCGACTCGCTTACCGAGAAGCCTCGACAATGGATGCCGGCTCGGGGGCCGGCATGACAACCCATTGAGTGGCCAGCATGACGTTTGATGGGAGCCGGCGTGACGGGTGGGCAAATCCGGGTTAGCCGCGGTATCCGAACAGTTTGTTTTGGATAATTTCATCGGCAACCCCTTCCGGCACGCATTCTTCCCATTGTCCCCGGCCGTTTTGCAGTTGCTTGAGGACGTTTCGCGAAAAAATCTTGAACAATTCGTGATCGCTTGAGTCGATCCCGAAGATGAAGTTGTTCTCCAGCAAGTGGCGATACAGGTACTTCAAATTTTCTGCCAGCATGATGTTCTTGAAATCGGTAACTTCGCCCGCTTGATCGACTTCCGGGTAAACCAGCAGGCGGGTATGGTCTGGAAACAGTTTGCCGAACCCTTCCAGGATTCCACCTTCAACCCCGCGGTAGCTGCTTTCATCAAAGATTTGCTTGATGTTAACAATGCCGACGACGATACCAATCTGCATATTGGTAAACTGCCTGAAATAGGCACGCATCGAGAAATAGCGCGTGTAATCGGTAATCATCACGCTGTAACCGAGCGAGTTCAGCAACCGAACGCTGGCAATTATATCCTCTTCCGATACCATCAGGTCGTTGCCATGTATGTCATTGAGCGAGATTTCTGCCAGCGCGACGCTGTTTTTTTCGGTCACTCCGTCCAGTTTGCAGAAGAACTTCAACCCCTGCTCCATCATGTCGACATTGAGGCGGGTAACCGGTCTGAAG
Source organism: uncultured Gammaproteobacteria bacterium (assembly GCA_964196225.1). Classification (GTDB taxonomy): domain Bacteria; phylum Pseudomonadota; class Gammaproteobacteria. Next base: position 24,414 of record CAXMSP010000190.1, read on the forward strand.
GTACCTCGAATGGTTAGCACATTTTTTTTGTAGAGCATTTCAGCCGGGATCACGACCGAACCGTCCGGCGTGAACATAATGGCGCGGGTTTTCCAGCTACGGATCAGGTGCAGGTTGATGGCACGATTGTCGACCTCTTCGAAATAAGGACCGTAAAATTCGATCGAATCTATTTCAATACGACCCTGCTCGAGGTTGTCGGTCAGCGATTCGATCATCGTTTTTGCATTTTCGAAATAATAGTAAGCGGCGTAGATTAAATTAACGCCGAAAATACCCATTGCCTGTTGCTGTCGTTCCGCATTCTCGTCACGCAAGCGTATATGGACGATGATGTCTGAAGGCTCGGCGGCTGGATACATTTGTGTCCGAATGCCACACCAGGCATGGCATTCGTTGACACCCTTGAAACTTTTTGCAGCAACGGTAGCACCGTAGGCAAAAAAACGTGACGCCTTGGAGCGGGATTTGCCCACCCGCTCAACAACCAGTTGAAATTCCTTTTCCAGCATCGCCTGCACCCGCGACCTGCTCACGTAGCGGCGGTCTTCCTGTACGCCATAAATAGCATCGGAGAATTTCATGTCGTAGGCGGACATGGTTTTGGCGATGGTCCCCGCGGCCGCTCCCGCCTTGAAAAACTGTCGCGCCACTTCCTGGCCGGCACCAATCTCGACGATGGTGCCGTACTTTTTTTCGTCAAGGTTTATGCGCAGTGCCTTGTCCGTCGTGGTGCGGGTGCTGGTATTTTTATCGTCTACGTCTTGTTTGTTCATGAAGCAAAATGACTCGTGTCGTTGAATCAGCGCGAAATCGCGGGAACACTGATTATAGCCTTACAATTTCAATTTCGATATTGATTATAATCAATGGATTTCATGCATAAAAAAGATCATTCTCGCATTCGGCAAGCCCCGAGCGATCGGGATGACTTTGACCCGTCCTACACCTAGACGTCGTAACACGCAGCAAGGCATCACGTAGGCCGGGAGCATGGGTTTATTTCGGGCATAAAAAACCCGACCGGGAGGTCGGGTAAAATGTTTCTGAACTATGGGGATAGTGGTTACCATCATAACCAATCACGGTTAAAATTGCGGAGACTTAGTTCACAGAAAAAAGCGCAAAAACTTTACAAAGTAATTAATTGGCCTGCCAACGTGCGCCCGACAGTGTCAGAATCCGGTGCCAGAAAGCAAAGCCAGGAGCGACCCAACTTCGATGAAGGTCTTTTATTCCGTTCTACTGCTGTTACTGCTAAACGCCTGTGCAAAACCGTTGCAACCGGGTAACTACGGCGATCTGATCTCTTCAACCCAGGTGGCTCAAGACACTTTCCAGGTGTCCTCCCCGGGTAGCGCGAACAGCGAGGATGAAAAGTCCGTCGACCTCTCGTTGCTGAGGAGCGCAGAGATAGCGCTCGAAAACGGTTTTAACTATTTCGTAATAATAGAGAGCGACGGCCAGGAAGATAGCGCGTATGAAGCGACCACTTATGGCGGTGAAAGTTACGCACACTCAGACCCCGGCGTCACAAACACGATCGTTTGCTTCAAAGAAAAACCGCAAGGCTTTGCCTACGTAGCGCTATTCGTTAAAGCCAGCCTGCGCGCCAAGTACAACCTCGATCAAGTCACGGAATAACCATAGCGTCATTCCCGCGTAAGCGGTCCGACGTATCGGGATGACGTTAGGTGCGGAGACGCGATGTAATTCAGGATTAAGCTCTTATTAGCGTCCAGATGCCGATACCGATAAAGCCGACGCCCGCAATATAGCTCAGGTGCTTTGCGCTTATATAATGTGAAATAGCGCCACCAGCTAGCACACCGATCCCCGAGGCAACGATTAATGCCAATGAGGCGCCGAGAAAAACCGTGACCTTGCTCACTTCTTTATCTGCGGCAAACAACATCGTTGCCAGTTGAGTTTTATCGCCAAGCTCGGCAATGAAAACTGCGGCGAAGACTGTAAATAACACTTTATATTCCATTTTCTATCTCTCGTTTCCGCATAATGAATCTGGAAAGTCCTGGCTACCGGATAGAAAAGAGCGCACTCATGACCTGGCCGTACGGCTATTTTTCCGCGGCTGAATTTGCGATCAGCTCGGGTAGTTTCAGGCGCAATATCTTGCCCGAGGGCCCTTTTGGCAAATCGTCGAAGAAGTAAATGATCTTGGGTGCCTTGTATTTACCAACCCCGGCCTCGCAAAACGCTTTGAGCTCATCCTCACTGCACTGGTAACCATCGCGAATTACCACGCAGGCGATCACCTCCTGTCCATAATTTTCATCGTCGACGCCGACCGCGGCGGCTTCGAGGATCGCTTCGTGCTTGTAAAGCACGTCATCGATTTCACGCGGCGCAATGTTTTCGCCACCGCGAATTATCAATTCCTTGGAGCGTCCGGTGATAAAGATATAACCTTCCTCGTCTTTCCTGCCGAGATCACCCGTGTATAACCAGCCATCCTTGATTGACTCCAGGGTTGCTTGTGGATTCTTGTAATAGAGCTCAAGCAGGTTACTGCCGCGAATAATGATTTCACCGACCGCTTGCGGTGGGCATTCGTCACCCTTGTCATCGACGATGATGATGTCGTTGCCGTAGGGCAACCCAACCGAACCTGGTTTACGCGGTGCCGGCGGCAGGGGGTTGCTCGCGACGGTTCCCGCGGTTTCGGTCAGGCCCAGGGTTTCGATCATCGGTATCTTGAAAACCTGTTCCCACTGTTCCAGCGTAACCGCAGCCAACGGGGCCGATGCCGAGCGCGCGAATCTGAATGCAGCAAGACGTTTATCGTTACCGAATTCAAACGGCTCCTGCGCCGCGCGATCCAGCAGGTACTTGATAATCGTCGGAACGATGCTGCTCCAGGTGCAATGATTTTCGGCCACCAGACGCCAGTAATCGGTGGCGCTGAAACGCCTTGGCATGACCACGCTGCCGCCGCTGTATAGCGGCGCCATCACCGTTACCATGGCACCATTGATGTGATACACCGGCAGCACGCACAGCGCACGATCATCAACTTTCAATTGATGCCCCCCGGTCACATTGCGCCCACCGTTGGTAACCGCGCGATGGCTCAGCATCGCGCCTTTCGGCAGACCGGTCGAGCCGGAGGTATACAACAACAGCGCGATATCATCCGCCGTTGGCGGCGGTGGGCTGGCCACAGGGGACTCACTGGCTGGCCAGGCCGGTCCAGCCTCGTCGGTGGTTTCGATGACCCGGATCGGGTGCTCGATTTGCGCCATGATTTCCGCGAGCTTGTCCCGATACTCGGGTGCCACGAACACCACCTCGGAATCCGAATGATCGAGCACATGCACCAACTGCACCGTACCAGCGACGGCGTTGAGTGGCACGATGACGCGGTTGCTGCTCATGACCCCGAGAAACAGGCGCAACGTCCAATAACCGTTGTTCAACAGAAATGCGACTTTCGCACCCTGCGGCAGACCCAACCGGTCCAGCTGCCGACCCACGTCGTCAACTGCCGTCTTCAACTGCGCAAAGCTGAGTGACTTGTCGATCTCGGGTGCGATCAGAAACACGCGATCAGGTGACGCATCGGCATGCCGCTCGATGCAGGCGCGAACCGTTTCCATGTTCAGTCTTTCCCGTAACGGGCGAGGTAGGCGCCGAACAGATCTTCCTCGGAAGGTTTGTCTTCGTCGACCTCTTTGACCAGGTGGGTGATATTAATGAAGTGCCGGTAGTTCAGATTTTCGCTGATACTGTTACCGCCCCAGGTGCCACAGCCCATGCTCAGGGTGAAATTGAGCGCGTTGTTAAAACTGCCGCCATTACCGAAGGTGTGTGCCTGGTTGACGAGCACACGCACCACATCGAGTTCCTCGGCGAGTCGCACCGGTTGCGCCGGGTTGTTGGTATGAATGCCGCAGGAGTGTCCCCTGCCCTGCACGTTCAGGATGTCAGTCACCAGTTTGACCGCATTGTCGAAATTACGGGCGCGGTAAACCGTCAGCACCAGCGATAATTTTTCATCGGCAAAATTGGAATCCGGATCGAAGTCTTCCTCGACCATGAAAAAACGCGCCTGCTTAGCCTTTTCATCAAGCCCCACGCCGGCCGCGAATACATCGGCATCCCTGGCGATCAGGTCGCGATTGAGATTGCCGTCGATCCAGAGCTTATCGGCTATCAGCGACTTTTCGTTGCCGCTACAACGATAACCACCGGCGGCTTCGAGCGCAGCGATCGCATCCTCATAGACATCGTCGAGAATCACGAGTGAATTTTCCGAAGAACAGGAAGTGGAATTATCGAAGGTTTTCGACGCACAGATTTTCCCGGCGGCATCGGCCAGGTCGGCGCTGCTGTCGATGATGACCGGCACATTACCGGCGCCAACCCCGATTGCCGGCGTGCCGCTGCTGTAGGCCGCGCGCACGTTATTCTGTGAGCCTGTGGCGACGATCAAATCCGCCTGCTCCATCAGCAGCCGGGTCAGGTTGCGTGATACCGGGTGCGGCAAAATCTGCACCAGGTTTTCAGGGGCGCCTACCTTTGCCAGCGCGGCGCGCATCAATTCGACCGTTGCATTGGTGCTGCTCCAGCCCGCCGGTGAAGGTGCGATCACAATCGCATTGGCGCCTTTGAGCGCCATCATGGTTTTGTTGACCGGGGTTGCGGCTGGATTGGTCGATGGTGTAATCGCGGCGACGACGCCGACCGGTTTGCCATACTTGACCATGCCGTTACCGGAATCTTCTTCGATAATGCCGACGGTGCGTACCCGCATCAGGTCACGCAGGGTGCCGAAAGTCTTGCGCTGATTCTTGATCACCTTGTCGTCGGCGTTACCGATGCCGGTGTCGGCGACCGCCTGGTCGGCGAGTCGCCTCGCGTTTTCAGGCTTGTATACAGACCATGCGACCGCGGTGACGGTTTCATCGACGCGCACCTGGTCGGCGCCGGCAAATTGCCGCATCGCGCCGCGCGCACGCTCGACGAGTTGAGCAACGCCCGCTACTTCATCGTCACTTGCGTTGGTTACCGCAGACACTGCCGGTTTGGCCATATCAAAAACCCTGACACTCTATGAAGAACGCAAGTTTACCCATAGAGTTACTGAATTCAAACCAACCAGGCGTGATCCCCCCATCTATGTGGTCATCCCCGAATGAATCAACCACATTGTCATCCCGCGGCTTGACCGCGGGATCCAGAATTCTAAGGAATTTATCTGACCTCACTGGATACCGCGGTCAAGCCGCGGTATGACAGGATTCCCTAGTTGCGGTATGACTGCAGGCCGCAGTATGACTGCAGGCCGAGGTATGACAGTAGGCCCTGGTTAGCGCCTCTGCGAGAGATAATATCTGTCACTCCTGTGGATATGACTTTCTCTTTGCTTCCCAAAATACTGCAAGCTGATAAGATGCGGCGCTTGCTTCGAGGATCCCAGATTTGTTAGCAGAATACGGACCCTGGATCGTGGCCTGGTGTTTCTTTGCGCTGTGCTGCGGGGGTTTTATCAAGGGCGCCCTTGGTGTCGGCACGCCGCTACTGACGGTGCCGATGATGGCGCTGGTACTGCCGCCCCAGATGGCGATTGCGATCATGGCGATCCCGGTGGTGGTTGCCAACCTGTGGCAATTCGCCCAGGCCGAGCGCAGCACCGCGGTGGTGGCACGCTTCTGGCCAACTTTTATCGGGATCCTGATTGGCACCTGGATTGGCGTAAAAATCCTGTCGGTGATCGACGAGAAGGCACTGATGGTCCTGGTTGGTATCGCGGTTATCACATTTGCATTGCTACAGGGTTCGAGGTTCCGCTTTCATCTGCCCGATAAATTGGTAAAACCCACTGGCCTTTTTTTTGGCGGCGCTTCGGGACTTATCGGTGGTGTTTCGTCTTTTTTTGGTCCGATGCTGATCACCTACCTGATTTCGATCCGCGGGCTCACCAAAAAACAGTTTGTCAGCTCGATCAGTTTTCTTTACGTCGGCGCGGTCGTGCCGTGGGCTATCACCCTGTACCTGTTCGACATCCTGGATCAACGCCTACTGGTTTATTCAACTTTTGCGACGCTTCCGGTGACGTTGGGACTGTTGGTCGGTCAACGTGTACGCAGCCATATCAGCGAGGCCAGGTTTCAATACCTGATCATCGGTATCCTGGTGATTTCGGGAATCTCGATGCTGTGGCGCGCCTACTACTAGAAGCCGGCCAGATTGGGTTCGGTCGGGTAACCGGCTACACTGATTGAATTTGGACTTCTACGCGTGAATACCACTGAATTTTACGCCAATCTCGAGCCCTTTGACGCATTCACCGATGTTGCCGACATGGACAATTACCAGGTCGCGCCCGACGACTGGCACGTTGTCATCGCCGATGTCAAAGGGTCCACGCAGGCAATCGAGGAAGGACGTTACAAGCAAGTCAACATGGTTGGTGCCGCCTGCATCAATGCGGTACTCAACATCACTGCAAAGGGCCATATCCCCTATGTATTCGGCGGGGACGGCGCCAGCCTGCTAGTACCTTCAAGCTGCCTGGATGACTGCAAACAAGTGCTACTTGGCGTGCGTTACCTCGCCGCCAGCCGGTTTAAGCTCTCGTTGCGGGTTGGCGTGGTAGCAGTGGCCACTATTCACGAGCATGACTACCTCAGGGTAATGGTTGGAAAATACCGGCTCAGTCCAGT
>CAXMSP010000191.1:0-3728 GCA_964196225.1 uncultured Gammaproteobacteria bacterium
CGTCGCGCTCGACGCGCTAGGGTTCAAGCTGATTCGCGATGTGGCGCCTGGTGAAGCGATCTACATCGATGTTGAGGGCAACTTGCACACCCAGCAATGCGCCAAGGCACCACGCCTCGTGCCGTGTATCTTTGAACACGTCTACCTGGCGCGTCCGGATTCGATTATCGACCAGATATCGGTCTATAAGGCCCGTCTGCGCATGGGCGAGAAGCTGGCTGATAAAATTCTCCGATTACGCCCGGACCATGATATCAATGTGGTTATCCCTATCCCCGATACCAGTCGCACCTCCGCGCTGCAGTTGGCAAATCGCTTAGGGCGCAAGTTTCGCGAAGGATTTATCAAGAACCGCTATATCGGGCGGACGTTTATCATGCCGGGGCAGGCATTGCGCAAGAAGTCTGTTAAACAGAAGCTCAATGCGATCGATCTGGAGTTTAAAGGTAAAAACGTATTGCTGGTGGATGATTCCATCGTACGCGGCACGACCTGTAAGCAGATTATCGAAATGGCGCGCGATGCCGGCGCCAAAAAAGTCTATTTTGCGTCAGCCGCGCCGCCAGTGCGCTACCCAAATGTCTACGGGATCGATATGCCGTCGGCAACTGAATTAATTGCCCATGACCGCAGCGTAGAGGAAATCGCCGAGCTGATTGACGCCGACTGGTTGGTATACCAGGACCTGGAGGATTTGGTCGAATGTGCGCAGGAGGGTAATCCCGCTATCAAGGAATTCGATTGCTCGGTATTCAATGGCAAGTACGTGACCCAGGATATCGACCGGAGCTACCTGGATCGACTTGAGCAGAACCGTAACGACGCCGCCCAGAAAGAGCAGATTGTCAGCGAAGCCCAGTATGACGATAACATCGCTATCGATCTGTACAACGATAAATAGCCGTGAGCACTAACGTAGATGGTACTCTAACCACCCGATAATTAAGTATGCAGAGCTTCCCAGATGATTCAAGACAAGACGCAGCCCACAGATAATGGCCAGCCCTTTTCAAGGGCTGCAACGCCGTATTGGGTCATCTGGCAAGCTCCCAAAGGGCGGGCCGATAAGCGGTCGCCCGCGGTGTTGCAATTCTTGGCAAGGGCGAGCCATTCCCTGCGAATCGCGCCTGGCGGGCAACCGCTTCTCGGCTCGCTGAATCCTTAATTATCGGGTGGTTAGAGTACTAGCATGAGTAACCAGGATTCGAACGGACCCTTTGATTTTGAAACCCTCGCTGTAAGGGCAGGGCACCCGCACACCAGTGAGCAGGAACACGGCGAGCCGATTTTCCCGACGTCCAGCTTCATCTTCAAAAGTGCCGCTGAGGCGGCCGCGCGTTTCTCCGGCGATGAACCCGGCAATATCTATTCGCGCTTTACCAATCCTACGGTACGTAACTTCGAACAGCGGTTGGCCGCACTCGAGGGGGCGGAACGCTGTGTGGCAACGGCGTCGGGCATGTCCGCAATCGCCAGCACCTTTATCGCGTTGCTGAAGTCGGGTGACCATGTCCTGTGCTCGCGCAGTGTATTTGGCACGACGGTTAATCTGCTGAGAAATTTTTTCGTCAAGTTTGGCGTCGAGGTAAGTTTTGTGGACCTTACCGACTTCGCGCAATGGCAAGCGGCTATAAAACCGAATACGCGCTTGTTGTTCATCGAATCGCCCTCTAATCCGCTGAGTGAAGTTGCCGATATTCCACAGTTTGCCGAATTGGCCCATGACAATGATGCCCTACTAATCGTCGACAACTGTTTCTGTACGCCGGCGTTACAGCTGCCATTCCAGCTGGGTGCTGACATCGTGATTCACTCCGCCACCAAATACCTCGACGGGCAGGGCAGGTGCGTCGGTGGTGCCGTGCTGGGTAACACAGACTTATTGGAACCAGTATTCGGCTTCCTGCGCTCCGGCGGCCCTACCATGAGCCCATTCAATGCCTGGGTGTTTCTAAAGGGGCTGGAAACCCTCAAGTTAAGGATGGATCAACATAGCAGAAATGCACTGGTGCTGGCGCAGTGGCTGGAGTCCCAGAATGGTATTGCGCAGGTATTTTATAGCGGCCTCGAGAGTCATCCCCAACATGATCTCGCATCCCGCCAACAGCGTGGTTACGGCGGCGTGGTGTCGTTCCGGGTCGATGGGGACCAGGACGCCGCGTGGCGCTTTATCGATGCGACCAGGATGGTGTCCATTACCGCCAATCTCGGCGATGCCAAGACTACGATCACTCATCCCGCTACCACCACCCATGGACGCCTGAGCGATGAGGACAAACAAGCCGCCGGTATCAGCGACAACCTGGTTCGGGTCGCGGTAGGCCTGGAGAGTATCGACGACATCCGGGCGGATATGGCGCGTGGACTCGCGGCGCTTTGACCTTTGAGTCTTAACGGGAGACAAACAAATTTATGAAAGCCGTCTGGAATAACGCCTTAATCGCGGAATCTGATGATACCGTTGTGGTAGAAGGCAATTACTATTTCCCGCTCGATTCAGTCAACCAGGGGTATTTGCAGGCCAGCGAGCATACGTCTTTCTGCGGATGGAAGGGCACGGCCAATTACTATCATATCAATGTCGCCGGCAAGCAAAACAGTGATGCCGCCTGGTATTACGCCGAGCCACTACCCGGTGCCAAACAGATCGCGGGTCGCGTAGCGTTCTGGCGCGGCGTAGTCGTCAGCGAGTAATGCCTATTATCGGGAATAACCCCGATTTTACAGCGTTTCTGCATTGTTTCGCGTTGATCGAAGCTGCTATAATCCGCGCCGCGGGCCTTTAGCTCAGTTGGTAGAGCAGGAGACTCTTAATCTCTTGGTCCAGGGTTCAAATCCCTGAGGGCCCACCATTTCAACCCTGGTCATCAAGGAAAGATATTTTAGTTCCTTTTCAACCAGGACGTTCCCTTCCTCCCCCGCTTTACTACTGCATGAGCCAGGCTTTTGCAGATCTTTGCCACGGCAGTCTTAAGTCGCCCTTCCTTATGTGGCCATACCCGGGCCGGAGAGTATTACCACCGTAACAACCTGCAGTTGTTTCATGGGAATGCCCTGGTAAATTGCCTGTTCATACTCGCTTTATAAAATTACATGTGATCCAGAGGCATGAATTTAACTTGCTCCGGTGGTAAGTGATACATCATGCCGGATTCGGGACGGTGAGTGTAAACACCATAAACCGGGCGTTGCCGGGAGGGTTAACAGTAATTGACGGTATTCGGGCTAAATTGGGTTTCAGCTTTTTTGGCTGGCCGTTATTGCTTTATCGTTCTCATTAGTCTCAGCAATGGTCCGCTACAGCGCGTTTCGATTGAACCGCTGTCGGCAACTATAGATAATTACGCCTACACCCGTGAGAGTCGAAATTAAAACTCATGGGAGAGAATAATAACTAAAGGTAATATTTACATTAAACACCTTTTTAAAACCAGCCAGGTGGTTACCGCCATAGTCACGCTTGGCTGTCTTGTTGGCCTGAATCTCGCTCACGCCCAGAGCGTGCAATCCTGGTGGAGTTCCGAAAAGCTGCCGACAAATTCGCGCTGGTTTGACGGCCCCATGCCCATCGAATACACCTTCGCACAACAGTCGGACGCCGCGTTCGCTGCGCCGGACGACAGTGCGATCACGTCCATTGTGGTTGACCCTTCCACCCGTTACCAGACATATGAAGGGTTTGGGACGTCCCTGGAAGAGTCGACGGTTTATAACCTGATGAGAATGTC
>CAXMSP010000192.1:0-21943 GCA_964196225.1 uncultured Gammaproteobacteria bacterium
ACGATTGCGAAGTAAGCTGTTTAATGGCAAACAGGTCGAACCGGCGCCGATAAAACCCGTGAGGGTCCGCGTGTGTAACAACACGAGAAAGCAATAGGGAATCGGTGCGCGAACAACCCATTATGGCCCGGCATCAACGTAGGCCAACTGAAGAGGCCGGATATACGTATGCAGTCGTGCCAACTGCCATCGACAGATTACTTGCAAACGAGGAGGAGTCCATATACAGACCCTCAAATTCAACTTGTCAGCGGCTGCTTCCGACCCACAACGGACCCCCAGGTTTAAAACGTCAGGAGCAGCATCGTGTCGTGAGCGGCCATTTATGGCATCTGAGCGAGCGAAAATTTAACTCTGATCCCAATATTCAAAGTACACCCTTGGTTCGCCACTTATTGAATATAACCTGCACTTTCTGGTCCGCAGCATTCAGAGCGTTCTCCGGACTCATTTCACCAGTTGCGGCCTGGCGAAACATTTCAGGGATGATCCATGACCCGAAAACTTCGGAGATGCCCGCATTGACATAACCAGGATAACCTATGTTGGTAGCCCAATCCTGAACATCTTCAAGCACCTTGTATTTGTCCGGTGGGTCGGCCCTCATATCATAGGCAAGATGATTTCTAAGATCAGGAACTGTCTTTGGAAAGCAGGGAAAATTATAGAACTCGCTGGCCAAAAATGCTTTGTCGGAATTAGACACGTAATCCACCAAAAACTTTTTAGCACCCTCAATATTCTCGGCGAATTTCCAGATTGAATGTACATTCATTACATGCTGTAGTCCCAATCTACGAATCGGGCCTTTGGGAACCTTAGCTAGCCAGATCTTCTTGCTCATCTCGGGGGCATCTCTTTCGGCCGTACGGGTAATGGAGATGGCGTTCATAGTCAGGGAAGCCTTACCATTGAGCATGAAACGATTATTAGATGAGGCATCCCAGGTGAAAACGTCTGGCCCCATGCTTTCGTCATACATGGCCTTTACAAATTTTATTGCTTCTAATGTTTGCTTAGATTTCAAGGCCACGTTTCCCTCTTCATCCTGAACGGATGACCCAAACGAGTACATGATTGAACGCAAGCCCATATTGCTGTCAATTTCAGAGGCCAAGCCAAGACCCAAATTGACATTGTGCTTTTTCTTGATCCTGGCACCCCCTATTCGGACATCATCCCAGGAATTGGGGTACATCCCAACCGAGTCCCACAAATCTTTGCGATACTCTATCGGACCAGGAACGAAGCTTGAGGAAAGGCCATAATATTTATTTGTCTTTGGATTATAAGAACTCCCAATAGCCAAATCGATGGGCTTGCCTGAGGTCTTGGCGCACTCATCGTATACATCCTTGAGATCTAACACGTAGTGCTCCAGATCCGGCCTTGGCCACAAGAAAAGGAATAGGTCGTGACCCCTCCCGGCTAAAGCCTCTGCATCCGCCCGTGCATTCAGTGCAGCAAGGCTGATGTTGTCAACGATCACCTCGGTGTCGTTCTTAGCTCCCCATTCTTTCGTGTAAGACTCGTTGAACCACGTATCGTATCCCGGAATATAATGAATCCACTGCATTATTTTAAGAGTCTTTGGTTTGGCGGAACTATAACCCGGAAAAATCAGATTCCCAGCACCTACAGCTGCAGCTCCCGTTAAGGCGGTTCTGATGAACTGCCGTCTGGGGATAATTCCTACTCCCTTTGTTTTCACTCCTCTTGCATTTGTTTTCATGATCTACCTTCCTTATAAGTTGTCAGGGAAAATGCATTAACTTGCATGCGTTGACCACAGGTTAGGACCATGCAAATTCTAGCCAATTCTTCCATTACTTTTCGATTAAGCATGTTGCGACGAATTGAATCTGCTTGATCTGATTATACCTTGATGCATTTTTTGCATGTCACCAACTAGAACGCTGAAATGTATAAATTTGTCGGCTTATTTTCCGAGCGAACGACGCACGCGACTGGATTGAAATTCTTTCTCGGCTTAAAAACTTGAAACAATTACCCACCTCTGACCGATCCAATCTTTTGCAAGCTTTTAATCAAACGAGCTGTATCTTCCGGGTTTTTATAATAGGCGCCTTCATATTTTACATAGAGGTCATAAAGTTCCCTTACTTCTTTAATTTCGGGTTTGTCTAGCTCGGCCATAGCCTTTTCTATTTGACCAAGGTGCACATAAGCAGCAGCAAGATACGCTCTTTGCACCAACCCCAGTTCCGGGTTTAGTTTAAAGGCCCTTTCAAAGACAGATACCGCCTGCTGGAATTGTTCCATACCAAAATAGGCCATTCCCAGGGTGAAAAGATAATTTGGTATATTGTGGGGATCAAACCGTATCGCTTTATCGACAAAGTCAATCGCTTCTCCAGGTTCGCCAGAATAAATAAGAGCCGTAGCCATAGCCGCATAGCCAATGGCGTCATTAGGATCGAGAGAGATAGCCCGCGCTGCTTCAGCGATGGACTCTTCTGGAAAAAGTAAAATGATGTACCATTTTGATGCGACTTGATGGGCTAGAGGTGTTGGGTTTTTTAAAGCCTCTTTCAAATATTTTCCGGCCAGTCCGGGCATGGCCTCTGCAGATACACCCACTATGTGAGACCAATCCCATGCTTTTTGATATCCTTCTGTATAAATCGAGGCAATCGCTGCATAAGCCCGTCCATATTGGGGATCCAGCTCAATGGCACTCTGAAAAAAGGGAAGTGCTTGTCGAAAATCATCGGGCGTCCATCTGCGATAATGTTCCCAGCCTTTTAGAAATGCGACGTATGCTTCGATATTGTAGGTTTCTTTACGCCCCAGCTTTTCCTGCTCTCCCGCTGATAAATTCACCGCAAGCGCAGCAAAAATTTTCTTCGTCATTCGATCCTGTAGAGCAAAGATATTATCCAATTGGTCGTCATATCGATTCGCCCATAGTTGGCCGCCTGTGGTGGCGTCGATTAGCTGAGCGTTTACGCGAACCTGGTCTCCGACACGACGCACGCTACCCTCCAACACATAGCGAACTCCGAGGTCTTCGGCCACTTGTCGCACCTCTACCGCCTTACCTTTGTAGGTAAAGGTCGAGTTACGCGAAATCACAAACAGACCAGACAATTTTGAGAGGTCAGTAATCAAATCCTCTGTCATACCATCGACGAAGTATTCCTGCTTTGGGTCATCGCTCATGTTAGTGAACGGCAATACCGCGATGGAGGGTTTATCGGGCAAAGGAAACGCCATGCGCTCGATGGAAGCCGGTTCTTCCCTCGTTACCCAGGGCTGCCACCATACGAGTACGATGCCAACTATGACCAGAAGAGCCGTGGCCCCGATTGCAAATCTCGGATTCTTCGCTGGTTCAGGATGAGCCTCTAATGATGTGGTAGGCGGTTCTGGTTCAGGAATCTTTTCACTCGCCTTCAGGGTAACGGCGTAGGCCCGAACGGGTTCGTCGAAGCCTTTTACCTGCTGTTCTCCGAGATTTCTATACTCAAAGGGCAATCGCTGCGGCACCGTCTCATAAGCCGCGCCCTGGATGCATACTCCCCCGGAATCTGCCAACTGCTCAAGCCGCTGCGCTAACACCACGCCCGCGCCCGTGATTGTGTTGTCAGCGATTACGACCTCACCGAGGCTGATGCCCATACGCATTTGCGGTCGTATATCATCGTCGAGCGTGGTGTTAAATTCTGCGTTCGTGGCCTGATAGGATAAAGCTGCGGAAATGGCATCTGACGCTCGCTTAAACTCGGCAACGAGTGCGTCTCCACGTAACTCGTGCGCTACGCCGCCATAGTCGTTGATAGTTTCGGAAAAGCGTTGGAAAGCTGCCTGGATGCGCTCGTGAGCAAGCGTTTCGTTCTGTTGGACAAGCGAGGTTGAGCCGACCACATCGGCGTGGAGAATTACAGCGAGCTTTCGCGGTAAATGCTCTTCCATTTCTATATGCCCTCCCTAGCAGGGGGCATGCAGCACGAATACTACCACAAGTGGTTTTAGGGGAACTGTGAGTGTCCGTTCATGGCCGAAGATTGCCGCCCATCCCAGTTTATTGAGTGCCTCCTTTGGAGAAAGCGCCCGGTTTTGATACAATTTTATTATCGCTGATTTATGTTACTTGCAAGCGATTAACAAATTTCGCTAAACAACGGAGTATCCCCCATGAGCGTTATCCGCTCCAGACCCAAAACCAATTTAGGCTCTATCGGTGATCCGATGTCTGAACTCAATATCCAACGCCGTCTGCAATGGTGGCGCGAACGGTCACCCTCGGGCATCGTTCGCGTAAGCCAGGATTCAGTTAATAAAGACCCTGCGCTTCAGCGCGCCCTTCTGGAGCTTCCTTGGCCTCGGTATAGTCGTCCCACTTGTCGATCGACGCCTGGTCGATTGGTGATAATTTCCACTGTTTGAGCGGGTCGCTTTTACGTGATTCAAAACGTTTGCGCTGTTCGTCCTGGGTTACCGAAAACCAGTATTTACACAACAGGATGCCGGAACGGACCAACATACGCTCAATCTCCGGGCACTGGCGCATGAATTCGAGATAAGCGGTTGGGTCACAAAAACCCATAACGCGCTCGACCCCGGCGCGGTTATACCAGGAACGGTCGAGCAATACGATTTCGCCGGCGGAGGGCAGGTGTTTGAAATAGCGCTGGAAGTACCATTGTGTTTGTTCAGCTGTGGTCGGTTTTTCCAGGGCAACGACCCTGGCGCCGCGAGGATTGAGGTGTTCCATGAAGCGTTTGATCGCCCCACCCTTGCCGGCTGCATCTCGGCCTTCGAACAAAACCACAATCTTCTTACCGCTCGCCTTCACCCAGCGCTGTACCTTGAGCAACTCAACTTGTAACAAGGCTTTTTCTTTCTCGTATTCCGACTTTTTAATCCTGTCCTGGTAGGGATACATGCCGTTTTCAAACCGGCGGATAACCTCCATGCGTTCTATTTCATGTTGGGCGATGCTGCTGTCTTCCAACGATGGGATGTCGAGTTGAGAATCATCATCAGCTTCCAGAGCGGAGCCTGATTCCGGATTTATGGATTCGTTCATGTTGGTAGTCGTTTTATTTTATTTGTCGGCATTATATCACTGCCCCTTTGATAAACCATGCAAAGCAGATGGCAGTTGATGCAAGTCAAGAAATTCATGTTACGTTATAATGCTGGCATGGCTAAAGATAGCAAAGAACTAGTGCGGCAGTTGGCCACACGGTTGCTAAAGCAACGGCAAAAGCTGTGCACTGCGGAATCCTGTACCGGTGGACTCATCGCTAAAACGCTTACCGATCTGGCGGGTAGTTCTGACTGGTTCGAGCGTGGTTTTGTTACCTACAGTAACCAGGCAAAAAACGAAATGCTGGCGGTGCCGGCGTCGGTCATCGAAGACTATGGCGCGGTTAGCGAGCCGGTCGCAGCGGCGATGGCAATTGGTGCGCTACGCCATAGTCATGCCGATTTCTCGGTTGCGGTTACTGGTGTTGCCGGTCCCGGTGGCGGGAGCGAGGAAAAATCGGTTGGCACCGTCTGGATAGCGGTGGCTTCAGCCGACGAGGTTATTGCCAATCGGTTCCAGTTCAGCGGTGATCGCGAGGCCGTTCGCGTGGCGACCCTGGTCGCGGCACTCGAAGCCCTGATCGACCTGGTTGACTCCGATTAAAACCGTTTCAGGGGCTATTTTTGCTTGAGCGCTGGATTGCAAGGCGCGTGAATACCGGGCCGATGACTTCGAAGACCACGGTTGATGCGATTACGATCGGCAACATGATCTGTCGATACTCGGGGAATTGATTCGACGCCACTAGCGCCATTCCAATTGCCACGCCGGCCTGGGGCAGTAGCGCGACGCCCATCCAGAGTTGATTGTCCTGCCCTGACTTACTTATATATCCACCGACCCAGGCGCCCAGGTACTTGCCGAGCGCGCGGCATAGAATGTAGACCCCGCCGATAACGCCGATCGCGGCAAGTGCGCCAAGTTCTAGTGATGCGCCCGCGAGCACGAAAAAGATGATCACGAACAGCGACTGGATGCCTTCAATCGCGTGGAAAGGGTAGCTGTGATGGCGGGCCAGGTTAGCGATCACCGCGCCCATGACGATGGCCGCGATCAGAAAAGAAACGTTCAACCACAGGGCCACACCGCCACACAGGAAAACGATGCCGAGCGCCTCGCTAAGCATCGGCTTGCCTTCCTTGATACGGCCGGTCAGGTAAGCAGCTGGCATTCCGATCGCGAGGCCGAGAACAACGGCCCCACCCAACTCCCAGGCCACAAGCCCGATGAAGCCAGCCTCGCCGGCGACACCATTGAGTGATGTCACCACCGCCATGCCGATACCAAACAGCACTAGTGCCCAGACGTCGTCAAGCACGACGATCAACAGCAACAATTCACTGAATTTGTTTTTTATCCCTGATTCCTGCACCACGTCGAGAATGGCCGTGGGCGCGGTTGCTGCCGCAAAGCAACCGAGCAGTATTGCGATCTCGGTCGCAACCCCCATCGCGATCATGCCGAGGCAGACCGCGAGCGCGGGTAACAACGCCGCGCAGATTGAAATCGAGAAAGATATGCCGGTGTGGCCACGCAGTGATGATCTGGTCAACTTGCCGCCTAACAGGAAACCAACCATCAACAGCGTTATTTCTGCGATGAGTCCGAAACGGTCCACCAATAGCATTGGAATCAGGTCCAGCAGGTCTGCGCCGATGGCCGCGCCAAATAGCAGCAGCAGGGTGGCTCGCGGCAGGAAGGTTCTTTGAGCAATGGTTGACAACAGCAAGCCGACCAGAAAAATTCCACCCAGGGCTAACAGGAACTGTGAAGAAATACTGAGATGCGTCGTATCCACGGAATCAATGGTTCGCTTTTTCAACCCGGCACAGGTGGGTTTTCAGATTAGCCTGCTGCGAGACAGGATCGAGCCTGATCCCGATCAAGAAGCGATACAACTCCGTACACCGCCTCTACCGGTCGCTATATCAGCTGGTTTTTCCGCGGCGGCATCGGCGGCTAATTGACCGACCGGTGCGGCAACCCGGATGGTTGAAACCTTGTTCTGGGTAAAGAAATCATAGCCCTCTTTACCCTGTACCTTGTTGTTACCGACCAGAGATTCTTTAATTCCGCCGAAGGGCATATACGGATGTGGCGCACACACGCCCACGTTGATTCCGACCATACCGACATCGGCGTCTGCCATAAATTTTTCGGCGTAATACATATTCTGCGTGAACAGGCAGGCACCGTTGCCCGTCGGTTGCTTTTGAATCAGGTCGATGGCGTCATCGAGGTCATTGATTTTCATGATCGATAGCACCGGGCCAAAAATCTCGACCTGGGCAAGTTCCATGCAGGGCGTCACATCGGCAAAAATGGTCGGCCCAATGAAATAACCGTTTTTGTTAGCTTCAGGCATTTCGGGGTTACGTCCATCCAGAACCAGTTTCGCGCCTCCTTTAATGCCAGTTTCGATATAACCTTCGATACGTTGTTTAGCCTGGGCTGAAATAACCGGACCCATGAACACGTCTGGATCCATCGCATCGCCGACGCTGATTTTCTGCGCCGCCTCGATGACGCGTTCAATCACCTGGTCGTAGAGTTCCGGTACCACGGCGATAATGGAACTGGCCAGGCAGCGTTGCCCCGCCGAGCCATAGCCCGACTGTATGATGTTGGAAATCAATAAATCAACCTGTGCATCTTCCAGTGCCACCAGGTAATTCTTGGCGCCACCCAGTAGCATGGTTTTCTTGGCGACCCTGCCGCAAGCTTCGGCAATGCTTTTAGCGGTGGGACTGGAACCCACCAGGCACACACCTACCACTTCGCGCATCTGGTACCAGGTTTCCGCCACTTCACGTTCACCGTGAACAATATTGACGACGCCTTTCGGCAGACCGGCATCCAGCATCAATTGGCCCATCGTCTGCATGAACAATGGCGATTCCATCGAGGGTTTATAGACAAAACTGTTGCCGGCTGCGATAGCAAATGGAATGAACCAGCCAAATACCAGCGCCGGAAAATTAAACGGCGCCACGCCACAGAACACACCCAGCGGCTGCCGGGTGACGCGACCATTGATACCGGGCGCGATATGGGCCAGGGTTTCTCCCTGCAGTAAGGAAGGGGCATTACAGGCCATCTCCATGATTTCAATGACCCGTTGAACTTCACCACGCGCTTCGCTGATGTGCTTGGCCTGGTCAATAGCGATGGCTTCGGCAAGCTTTTCCAGGTTGTCTTGCATGGCCGTATGGATCGCGAAAATACAACCGACACGTTTGCCTATCGGCACTTCGCGCCATTTTAGATAGGCGGCATGGGAAGACTTCACCGCGGCCTCTACCGTTGCTGCGGAAGACAGGGGTACTGTGCCAATTTGTGCCCCGGTAGATGGGTTATAAAGCGCTACCGTTGCTTCATTATCATCGACCAGCCATTCACCATCGATGAGGTTTTTTATGCGTATTGAGTCAGTCATGATTGAACCTGTGCAATGCACGTATTAGCTTTATATTCGGCCGTTTCGATACTTTCGATGCGGGGCTTAGCAGTATAAAGGGTCATTTTTGCCGAGGCAATTGCAATATGGTCGGCAATTTTGAAGCAGAAATCCCCTGCTTATAACGAACTGGCGGCGCTGACTAAGCTTTGCTCACCCGGCACAGGTGGGTCTTCAAGTTCGCCTGTTGTGAAACCGGATCGAGCCGCGTGCCGGTTAAATGATTGACGCTTGCAGCCGGGTGATAAGGCTGTTGTTCGTCCCAGCCGATGGGGATAAAAACACTGCTCGGGCGTATGCCCCGGTGCAGCCACGCGCGTGCCTTGATTTCGCCGTTCTCAGTCTTGACGATGACTCGATCTCCATCCTTGATGCCGAGTGTATTTGCCTTGTCGGGGTGAATCTGGCAGTACAGTTCGGGCCACATTTCCTGGGCTTGCCAGAAGTAGTGAGTCCAGGAGTGGAAATGGGGTGCGGGAGGCCTGCCGGTCACCAGCTCGGTATCGAATTCGGAGGGTTTGATTACCTTCTCATCGACGATTTTCCCGCTGCACACCAGGGTGTCATCGTCAAAGAATGACGATACCTGTACGGCTTGGTCATAGTCGATATGCGGCATATCGATCAATTGTTCGGCTTCGCTGTAAAACTCGGGCAATGCGGATAACCCCAGCGCCTGGAACTTTGCCTCCAGTTCCCCGGTCCAGAATTCGAGCTTGCCGCTGGCTGTCGGGTAGCTCAGCTCCGGTTTCTGGGCCTGCGCCTCGGTGACGTATACCGGATCGATTTCTCCTTCTTCACCGTCGAACCAGGGCACGCGAACGGTACGATTGGGTAAACTGGCTAGCCGTTCGGTGGTCGCGTGTCGAAGGTCAGGCGTCGATGCGACCAGTAATTCATCCCACAGCTTGCGCGGTTGCTTGTAATCCTCTTTCAACAGATCATCGAAACCGAATTTTTTACCCAGCTCGATCCAGAACCAGTGGTCGGATTTGGCCTCGCCGGGCGGGTCGATGAGTTTATCGTTCCACACGATACGGCGATCCTCGGCAAAGCGTGTGGTGCCGCCTTTCTCGATGCCGCTCGCCATCGGCAGGACATAGTCTGCATAGCGTGAGGTGGCATTCTTGAATAACTCCAGGTGTACCACCAGGTCGAGCGACTCGACGGCTTCACGCACCCTGGCCTGATCCGGCCAATGCATCAATGGGTTGTTGCTGGTTATCAATGCCTTGATCGGATAGGGGCTGCCGGTTTTCATCGCCTCTATCCAGGCGGAAGGGTTTTTACTGATCGCCGCACGAGTTTCAGGCTTGCGCTGCTCGGGAATACTCGGTGACACCCAGCTCACTTCGGAGGAAACGTTGAAATAGCCGCCGCTATGCCGCCCCCAGTTGCCGGTCATCGCCGCGATAAACATGTATACCCGGTTGGTCTGGGCCGAGTTGGTATGCTGGTTGATGCCACGGCTCAGAAAAATCATGCAGCCTTCGGCTTCGGCAATGGTTCGTGCAAGATGCTCGATTTGACTGGTTTGCAGGTCGGTCATCGCCGCCGCCCAGTCGAGGTCGTATTGCTTTTGTATTACGAAATCACGCCATTCCTGCCAGCCGACAATCCATTGTTCGCAAAATTTCTGGTCAAACAAATCCTGCTCGAACAGGTAATGAATAATACCGAGGCCCAATGCCATATCGGTACCCGACCGAATCGGCAGCCATTTATCCGCCTTGCTGGCGGTGACGGTCAGGCGTGGATCGACCACGATCATGGTCGCCTGGTTTTTGATGCGCCAGTCATTGACCATGCCGAAATTGACCGGTCTGGTTTCCGCCTGGTTGTCACCGATGTAGACGTAGACCTCGGCCTGACCGATATCTTCTTCGGTATAGACGTTGGGCATTATCCCGCTGCCCTGGGTCAGGTTCAGCGCCATGCTTCTGCCCAGGCTGCAATAGGGTTCGGTGGTCGCCACATTGTCGGTGCCCCAGAGACCCGCAAACAACGGAATGATGCCGATGATATTGAGTACTCCGGTGCGCGATCCCGACTGGATGGCCAGCGCCTCGCTGCCGTGTTGATCGCGTACCCGGGTTAGTTTGGCGGCAATTTCTGCAAGTGCCTGGTCCCAGCTGATGGTGGTGAATTTATCACTGCCGCGCTTGCCGACGCGTTTTAACGGTCGCAGCAGACGGTGTGGATTGTTATACATCTGCAAAGTCATTTGCGATTTGGGGCAGACCCGTCCCTGAAACACCGGATCCTCATCGTTGCCGTAAATGTTAACCACCTTGTTGCCGCGCAAATGGTACTTGATCGGGCAGCCGTTAAAGCAAATATTGCAACCGCCCGGGACGATGCGCTCGGGCTCATTGCTCTGCTCGATTTTCTCGGATTTCTTATATGAGCCGCGCGCCACTTTCGCCGTCAGTTTTCTCCTAACCTGGTGATCACGCATCAGTGCGGGTGTGGTTTCCTGTGATGTATTGGTTGCGGGCTGGCCCTTATCCCGTAGCCGCCTGAGGTAAATGGTGGCCGGGTCCTGCAGGAAATGATCCGTCTCGAGGATTTCGCGTTGCTCGTTGCTGGCGTTTTCGAGCAGGGTTTTGCGGGTGCCAAAACTGATTGCGCGGGTCGGGCAGACATGGGCGCAGGCGGGTCCCAGGTCTCGAGCTCTGCGTTCGGAGCACAAATCGCACTTGACCGCATGGTGTTGCTCGGCGTTGTAGCCAATTGCGCCGTAAGGACAGGAAAGCGCGCATTCACCGCAACCAGTGCAGCGGTTTTCATTGATTGCAACCACGCCGGTGACCGGGTCCTTTGAGATTGCTTTCGGGTACACCGGGCAGGCGCGCAGGCAAGCCGGGCGTTCACACTGCTGGCAGGTAACGGTCAGGAAATCGAGCCGGGCTGATGAAATCTGCCTGTTATCGTTGTCTTGCTCGTCAAACCACATGACCCGGTTACGATAACTGTTGGGACCGAGCGCGTTGGTTTGCTTGCAGGCCGCCTCGCACCTTTTGCAGCCGGTGCAGCGTTCGAGATCGATCATCAGCGCTAACTGGGTTGAAGCATCGGTCATCGCTTAGCCTCCCCAGTCAGTGATATACCACCAGTCGATGCTGCCGCCATCGGCGGCATAGCCGGCAAAAAACAGGACCACGACGATATGCGATACCAGGCCCAGGTAAAAACCGAGTGCTGCCAGCATGTGAATGCGGCGCGACCAACCAAGTTCGATTCCGGCACTCGCGCGTGCGCCGATCATGTGTGCTTCGCGCTCGGCCAGTGCCAGGTATCTAAAACTTTTCCATGGATGACGCAGCCAGTGTTTGAGTGCCGGTGAGAACAGCGCCTCCTCGGCAGCGGAATCGAGAGTTCCCAGTAGCTGAGTCTTGGCATCAATAACCCCTTGTAGCGCGGCTTTATCGAGACTAACAGGCGCACTAAACCCGGTGGAGGCACTGCTGCGTGCAAACAGCAGGCTGAACCCGCGTGAGAATACGGCGCGTAAAAGACTGCCTTGCAGGATTAAAAATACCAACAGCAACAGGACGATCCCTGGTGGTGAAATCCAGTCGCCCGCGGCGACATGAATGAAGATCAGGCAGGTCCCGAGAGAGGTTGCCAGGACGTGGCCGATAAACCATGCGGGTGGACTGTCGGCAAGGCCTGAACGTTTCATGATGACGAATGCAAGCGGGGCGAGTAACAGCAATGCACCCAGGGCTCCGCATAATTGGGCCAGTGCTGACCCCGGGGCTGGCGCGGCGGGCCACAGCATAATTAATGCGGCAATGGCGATTACGGATCCTGTCAGCATCACAATGCTGCGTGCGGAAAGATCGGGCCGATTATTGTTGTCCACGGGAATTCCAGTCAGGTTTGCTAAAGACTATCGCTGCATCCCGCCCGGTTCAACCTATTGCACTAAATTCCTGTTTTTTCATTTATTTTTATGTAGCTCACGCTATGAGCCACTTTGGCAATATAATGCGCGTTAGGTTTGTATGCAGGTTTATCGGAAATTCAGGATAAATTGAAAAGTTCTCTTTATGTTCTCGTTGGACTGTGTGATAATTCGACAACTCAAATGCAAAGGTAGGTAACAAGTGGACGACAACAAACAAAAAGCGCTCGCAGCAGCACTGGGGCAAATCGAGAAGCAATTCGGCAAGGGATCAGTCATGCGGCTCGGTGATTCCGGGGTCGATACGAGCATAAGTGTAATATCAACTGGATCCCTGTCACTGGATGTTGCGCTGGGTATCGGCGGTTTGCCGCGTGGCCGCGTTGTCGAGGTCTACGGGCCTGAATCTTCGGGTAAAACCACGTTGGCTTTGCAAGTCATCGCCGAGTGTCAGAAAAACGGTGGTACCGCCGCATTTGTCGATGCCGAGCACGCGCTTGATCCCACCTATGCCGACAAGCTAGGCGTCAACATTGATGATCTGCTGGTTTCACAGCCTGATACCGGTGAACAGGCGCTCGAAATAACCGACATGCTGGTGCGCTCGGGAGCGGTTGAAGTTGTTGTCGTTGACTCGGTAGCAGCATTGACGCCAAAGGCGGAGATCGAGGGTGACATGGGTGATTCACACATGGGTCTGCAGGCACGCCTGATGTCACAGGCGCTGCGCAAACTCACCGCCAACATCAAACGCTCGAATACCATGGTCATATTTATCAACCAGATTCGGATGAAGATCGGCGTCATGTTTGGTAACCCGGAAACCACGACCGGCGGCAACGCGCTAAAGTTCTATGCCTCCGTGCGCCTCGACATACGACGCATTGGGGCGATCAAGCGCGGGGACGAAGTGATTGGCAACGAGACCCGCGTTAAGGTCGTCAAGAACAAGGTTGCGCCACCGTTCAAACAATGTGAATTCGAAATTCTTTATGGTGAAGGTTCATCGCGCGAAGGTGAACTCATCGACCTTGGCGTGAAGCATGGCATGATCGAAAAAGCCGGCGCCTGGTACAGCTACAACGAAGAGCGTATCGGCCAGGGCAAGGACAATGTGCGACTGTTCCTGAAGGAACACCCTGAAATGGCGCATGAAATCGACCAGCGCCTACGCGTTGAATTATTACCCAAGCCGAAGGCCTCTGAGGCCCTCATTGACAGCGAAGCAACAGACTCTAACCCAGAAGTCGAACCCGAAATGGTGGAAATTCCCTAACCTACCTATCCCCTCCACCTCATGTTGTTAGCTGACGATCCCTCGGAGATTAATCCCTCCGAGGGTTTTTTTTATGAGTGAAGTTAAATCTCAGACTAGTATTCGCAACAAGGCGATGGACTTGCTCGCGCGACGAGAACATTCTGAATACGAGTTACGTCAAAAATTAAAATCCCGTAATTATGACGTCGATGCGATAGACGCGGTCCTGCAGGAATTAAAGCAGGACCACTTGTTATCGGATGCGCGTTTTGCTGAAGCCTATGTCAATCATCGTTTTAATGCGGGTGTTGGCCCCCTGAAAATTCGCTACGAATTGCGACAAAAGGGTATTACGGAGGTGCTTGCCGACGAGTTTCTCGAGCCATTCTCGGATCGATGGAACCAATTAATGATGCAGCAACGGGTTCGCAAGTACGGCAAAACGATTCCAGCAGACTACGCCGATCGTATGAAGCAGGCGCGTTTTTTACAAAATAGGGGTTTTTCTCCCGAGTCAGTCATGCGATTATTTCGCTAGTACGCTCGGGATACTCCGAGCGTTATTTATTGAAGCGGGTTCTGACTGAAGCTAAATGACGACTAGTGCCGAATTAAGAGAGCAATTTCTCAAGTATTTCGAAGCGCACGGACACACTATCGTGCCGTCTAGTCCGTTGGTGCCTGGGAATGACCCGACTTTGCTGTTTACCAATTCAGGTATGGTGCAATTCAAGGATGTCTTCCTCGGTAGCGAAAAACGTGGTTATACCCGCGCAACGACTTCGCAGCGCTGTGTGCGTGCCGGTGGCAAGCATAACGATCTTGAGAATGTCGGCTATACCGCCCGTCATCACACCTTTTTTGAAATGCTCGGTAACTTCAGCTTTGGGGAATACTTCAAACAGGATGCAATCCATTACGCCTGGGATTTTCTAACCAATGTGATCGGTTTGCCCGCGGATAAACTCTGGGTCACCGTTTACGCCGATGATGACGAGGCCGCCGATATCTGGCTCAAGGATATCAAGATAGACCCGGAAAAGTTTACCCGTATTGGCAGCTCGGATAATTTCTGGTCGATGGGTGACACCGGGCCCTGCGGCCCCTGTAGTGAAATTTTTTACGACCACGGACCTGAAATCGAGGGTGGGCCACCGGGCACACCGGAAGAAGACGGTGATCGTTACATTGAGATCTGGAACCTGGTTTTCATGCAGTTCAACCGTGACCAGGACGGAAACATGGAACCGCTGCCCAGACCTTCTGTAGATACGGGGATGGGTTTGGAGCGGCTCGCGGCGATACTGCAGCAGGTCCATAACAACTATGATATCGACCTGTTCCAGTCGTTAATCGCGGCCGCGGCTAAATTCACCGGGACCAAGGACCTGGAAAACAAGTCGTTACGGGTCATCGCCGATCACATTCGTTCCTGCGCTTTTTTAATCGTCGATGGTGTACTGCCTTCCAACGAAGGTCGCGGTTATGTGCTGCGACGAATCATTCGGCGCGCCGCACGGCACGGTCATCAGCTTGGTTACAAGAAGCCTTTTTTCTATAAACTCGTTGCTACGCTCGATCAGGAAATGGGCGATGCTTATCCCGAATTGCGTAAACACCGCGGTCATGTCGAGCGGGTGCTGCAAAAAGAAGAACAGCGTTTTGCCGAAACCCTGGACCAGGGTATGCGTATTTTCGCAAAAACAGCAGCCCTGAAACTTAAGGGGCATCCACCGCAAGTAATATTAACAAAGTCCAGTAAAGTTAAAAAAGCTAACTCTAATACCATCGATGGTAAAACTGTTTTCAAACTTTACGATACCTACGGCTTTCCACCTGACCTAACCGCCGATGTCGCGCGCGAGAACGGCCTCTTCATCGACCAGGCGGGTTTCGATGTCGAGATGGAGGCGCAGCGCGAACGCGCGCGCGCATCGAGTCAATTCACAGCGATCGGAAAGCAATTCAAACTCGATGCCTATCCGGCGACAAAATTTCTTGGCTATCAAAAAGTTGCGGCCACCGCCAAGCTAATCGCAATTTTGCAAAACGATGAAGCGATCGGCCAGCTCGAAAATGGAGATCAAGCAGTCATTATTCTTGACCAGACCCCTTTTTATGCCGAAGCGGGCGGTCAGGTCGGGGATATAGGTAGCATAATTATGGGCAAGGAAACCGAGTTCAAGATTACCGATACGCAGAAACAGGACGATGTCTACCTGCATATCGGTTCACTGGTCGCCGGTGAGTTGAGTACTGACGATAAGGTTAAAACCCAGATTAATCAGGATTACCGTCGGACGGTTATGCTAAATCATTCGGCGACGCACCTGATGCACGCGGCGTTAAGAAAGGTTCTCGGCGAACATGTTCAGCAAAAAGGCTCGCTGGTTGATGCGGAGAAGCTGCGCTTTGATTTTTTACACTATCAACCGGTGGAACATGCCCAGATTGTTGAGATCGAAACCATTGTCAATAATGAAATACGCGGCAACCTGAAAACCAGGGCCGAGTCGATGGATATGGCGGCCGCAAAAAAATCCGGCGCGATAGCGCTGTTTGGAGAAAAGTATGGTGATGTGGTGCGTGTGCTCAAAATCGGATCCGATTCAATCGAGCTCTGTGGTGGAACCCATGTGCCACGTGCCGGTGATATTGGCCTTTTCAAGATCGTATTTGAAACCGGTATTGCCTCAGGTGTGCGTCGCATCGAGGCGGTGACCGGTGAAGCTGCGGTTAAGCGTTTTATCGATAGCGAAGATAAACTCGATACGGCGGCGCAAAAACTCAAGGCGAGTCGAGACGAGCTGTTGCCGCGTATCGAACAACTGCAGGCAAATAATCGGTCGCTGGAAAAGCAGATCGATGCCTTGAAATCGAAACTCGCTTCACAAACGGGTGGCGACCTGGCGTCTCAGGCGAAAGAGGTTAAGGGCATTAAAGTGCTCGCCGCTAAACTCGATGGCGCCAATGTTAAAACGCTGCGTGACACGGTTGATCAACTTAAGAATAAACTGGGCGCGGCTGCGGTGGTGCTTGCCAGTAGCGAAGGCGACAAGGTTTCGATCATCGCGGGGGTGACGAAGGCTGAATCGAAACAAATTAGTGCCGGTGATCTGGCTAACCTGGTAGCCGAGCAATGCGGCGGGCGTGGTGGCGGCAGGCCGGATATGGCCCAGGCCGGGGGCAGTCAACCTGAAAATCTCGATGCTGCCCTCGAATCGGTACTACCGTGGGTAGAAACCAGGCTCTAATCCGACTGCCCGAACAATTCCGGGATCAGGTTGGCTTCATTCATAAACTGGTAAATCAATATCACTGCTAGCAGCAATAGCAATTTGCGCAAGATAGCCTGGTAAGTGCTGACCTGAATGCGTGAATGCAAACGCTGCCCCAGCAACAATGCGATGACAGCGGCCAGCGCCAGCGGTGCGGTTTCGAGTAGCAGCCTGAATCCAACGAGGCCCGCAATAGCAAGCACCACGATCTGCGATGCCTTACCCACCAGGAAGCATGAGTTCAGCGCCGGCACCATTGTCGAGCGAGGTATTTCCAGGGAAAGAAAGTAGATTATTAAAATAGCAACCATGACATTGGTGGTACCCGCCGCGATACCCGCGCTCAAACCGAAAAGCGCCATTGCCAGCAATGCGTGATCTTCGAGCCATTGCCTGGGGATTCGCAGGTTATTCCACAGGTACAACAGGATCAAGCCTGCCAGCACGATGCGAAACGGTGCGGGGTCGGTAGTTGCCAGAATGCTGGTACCAACCAATGATCCCACTAATGCAAAAAGCACCAGCGGAAAAAACTGCCTCGTATTTTTCAGAGTTGATTTGTTGTTGACGATGCTGGCGATATTGACAGCCATGGTAGGGAGCAGCGTGACCAGTATTGCACTGCGTACATCCATCATCGTGGCAAGTATCGGGGTAGCTACCATCGGAAACCCTAGTCCAAGCGTACCGTGTATCAAACCCGCAAACAGCATCACTGCAACAATTGCCAATAACACGAGTCCATCGAACTGGAACAAAGAAAACATGGGCGGATAATATCGCAAAAGCTGATAGTTGAATTCTATTCGTGATAGCCCACGATTACGAATATCGTTATACAAACGAGCCTATTTTTCCTATAATCCGCGCTCTTTTTTTCAAGTTGGTAGATCCAGTCGTAAGACTATGCCCTTGCTGGTACAAAAATTTGGCGGAACCTCGGTAGGCTCGATAGAACGAATCGAAGCGGTTGCCGATAAGGTAATCTCTTACCGTAACGCGGGTAACGACATGGTGGTCGTGGTTTCGGCAATGAGTGGTGAAACCAACCGTCTGGTCGAACTTGCCCAGCAGGTCGATCCACAGGCGCGCGGACGCGAACTCGATGTTCTGCTAACGACTGGTGAGCAGGTCACCATAGCGCTGCTGGCAATGGCGTTAGAAAAAAGAGGTTACCCGGCACGCTCATATACGGGAGCCCAGGCCAGGATCATGACCGATAGCGCGCACAACAAGGCCCGCATTAAATCTATCGACAATGTGAAAATCACCGATGACCTGAAACAAGGACGCATTGTAGTCGTCGCTGGATTCCAGGGTGTCGACGAACACAACAACATAACAACGCTCGGTCGCGGCGGTTCTGATACCACCGGCGTGGCCCTGGCTGCCGCATTGAAAGCAGACGAATGCCAGATTTTTACCGATGTCGACGGTGTTTACACGACCGATCCACGGGTTGAACCGGAGGCGCGTCGCCTTGATACCATTACTTTCGAGGAAATGCTCGAAATGGCGAGCCTCGGGTCCAAGGTGCTGCAAATTCGAGCGGTTGAATTCGCTCAAAAATACCAGGTGCCATTGCGCGTGCTTTCATCATTCGAAGCGAGCGAAGGCACTTTAATAACCACAGAATATGGTACGGATAAAACTATGGAACAAGCCCTGATATCGGGCATCGCGTTCAATCGCGACGAAGCCCAGTTAACCATAAACGGTGTATCCGATACGCCAGGCGTCGCTTACCAGATACTCGGACCGATTTCAGATGCCAATATCGAAGTCGATATGATCGTGCAAAACGTCGGTGCCGACGGTACGACCGACTTTACCTTTACGGTGCATCGCAATGATTTCGATACCGCGCTGGGCTCGCTTGAAAAAACGGCAAAGCGCATGAAGGCCAGGGTGGTCTCCGGAAACAACAGGATCGTCAAGATTTCTATTGTTGGTGTCGGTATGCGCTCGCATGCGGGTATAGCGAGTCAAATGTTCGAAATTCTGGCTACGGAAGGCATCAATATCCTGATGATTTCGACTTCAGAAATTAAGATTTCGGTCGTTGTCGATGAAAAATATCTCGAACTAGGCGTACGGGCCTTACATGAAGGCTTCGATTTGAAAACAAAGTCATAAATTATTTCAACTGGCTTCAGTGAAGCGAGTTGGGTTAAACTCCCAGACGGCTCGGAGAAAGGCCCTTATAACAACAAAAAGTAAGGTACCTGTGAAGGATACAGGGTTAGATTACTGTTATATTGATTTGGAGAGATAGGAATGCTGATATTGACTCGGCGTGTCGGGGAAACCTTAATGATCGGCGACGAAGTTACCGTAACCGTTCTCGGCGTTAAGGGAAACCAGGTAAGGATTGGGGTGAATGCGCCTCGGGAAGTCGCAGTGCATCGTGAAGAAATCTACGATCGCATCAAGGCGGAAGAGAGGCAGGAAGAGGGGCAGGAAGAGGGGCAGGAAGAGGGGCAGGAAGAATTGGGAAATACAGCCGAAGGATAAATTTCGGTTCCAGTTAAAGCGGGTTCAATCGCTTTCATACAATCAAATACTTTGTAATAGCCTTGTTAAATAGGCTATTGCATTGTAATTTATACACTTAATTCGGAGAGATGGCTGAGTGGTCGAAAGCGCTCCCCTGCTAAGGGAGTATACGTTAATAGCGTATCGAGGGTTCGAATCCCTCTCTCTCCGCCAGATAATCTGGCCCTATCCCCCGGTCTCCCGGAGACCTATAAAAAATCTATAATTTTCAAGGGGATAGGGCCTTTATTTCGCCTCGATTCAGTCTCTGTAGCAGCTAAAATTCTCGAACCTGGTCTTGAAATCCCCACTTTTCTCTAATGCGTAATAAGGGAGTTCGCCTTCCTGTTTTATGATGTAAATCAGTAGTTTGCATTCATGAATAGTCTGTTGTCTCGAGATACGAAAAAGAGACAAATTTAGCGAAGCGCTCAAACATGTGCTAACACGTCGCTCTGGCTGGGAAAATCTCACTGATAAAGGGCAACAATTAAAGGTAAGTCGAGAATTAAGGGCTAATTTGAATGCAAAAATTCTGGTGTTATTTCGAAATTTTTCAAACGGTATTCCAGAGAAATTGAATCTTAATTAATCTTCAATTTTCAATAAAAAACAGACGCTCAGATATTTAACCTGGGGGTCCGCTTACGACCCAAAGCAGCCCCCCACTGTCCCAATAGCCCGACTGCTCACAGCCGCTTGTTAGGCGATATTAACCAATTTTGCATAATCAAATGCCGCTTTCGCGTGGATAAGAATGGTGTTCATATAAGTTATGCCATCGATTTTAAATATTGGCACGTTTAGATGCTCTGGAAATGCTAGAGATAGTTCGGTGCACGAAAGACACACAGCACTTGGTTCGTCCGAGGTTACTCGCAAGTATTTGTCAGCGAGACTTTGTATTTCCTCGGCTCCCTTGTTGCTTTTTTCAGCCTGGAGCAAGCCTATGAGTGATATGACCTTGTCTTGATCATTTCCCATATTCGGCAATATGCCTGAGATTCCATGCTTTCTTAATACATTCGGGAATACCTGCGAAGACATAGTCGGCTCAGTACCTAAAATTAAGGCCTTAACAATACTGTTCTTTACGCAGGTCTTTGCGACTTCCTCAAAAATGTTTAGCACTGGAATCCCTACACCTTCGGTGATTTGTTTAAATCGATTATGCGGTGTGTTGCTTGCAATAATTGCGAAATCAACATCGCTGGCCTCCAGTCGATTTAGTGCTTTCCGGAAGTATGCCTCAAACGCGTGCCAGGAATCATCGTCTCCAGGTCGGCCTCTGAGACTGATGGATTTATTAATATTCAAGGACTCGATTGTCATCTCAGGAATCGGCGCTGGGCCGTCTTGTTTTTGCCCCCGCTTGCAACGATGGCTCATCTCGCAGATTGCCTGGTAGTATTCCAAAGTCGATATCCAGGATACTCCACCAACAATCCCTATTTTCTTATACTGATTCATCTTAGTTTCGTCTCGCCTAGCGCCTGGCATCAGCAGCGCGACTCTGCCGTCTCCGACTGCATGCGTTTGTTATGAGGCGCCTGGGTGAAGCCTGCCTTTGCCCTGACTCTGATATCAACTAGTTGCGTGGCGAACAACGGCATCAACGTGAATCGTAGCGCAGTCCACCACTGGAAATTGAATTTGGTCCTCTTTATAAACCAATGCAAAATCAGTCCCTCCCAGCATGATGGCGTCGACCTCCGCCGCTTGAACCAACCACTCGCACGCCGAATCAAAAACAGCACGCTGAGGACTTGTGACGTGGCCGGAGGCAGCCATCGAAACGTAGGCAGCATGTACATCGTCTAACACGCTGCCAATTGGTGTGATGACCTCTGCAGTACTGATCCCAGAATAGAATCGCGTTTCCATGACAGTCCGCGTTCCTATTATCCCCACCCGAGTTAATTCTCTAGCCCTAATCGCTTCGTTTACTTCCGTGATCATATCAATAACTTGTAAAGGAGAGTTTTCCTTGAAGGTGTCAATGCAGAAGTGCCCTGCGATTGAGGTAACCACCACGCACTCCGCACCCGCAGATACAAGTCTGTCAGTCAGCCGGCTGT
Source organism: uncultured Gammaproteobacteria bacterium (assembly GCA_964196225.1). Lineage (GTDB taxonomy): Bacteria > Pseudomonadota > Gammaproteobacteria. Next base: position 21,573 of record CAXMSP010000192.1, read on the forward strand.
AGATTTTGACTTGAGCATCTATATCGTTGCATTCGAGATTATGAAGTAGAGTAGGAGTGTCAGCGTGAACAATCGTCAGCTCTAGCGCCTTCTTCCTGCCCGCGAATTCTGCGATCAGGCGGCGGTAATAGTAATCTGTTGCCGCAGGCCCAATGCCGCCTATCAATCCAATTTGCACCTAACAATACCCTCTATTTATAAAGATGATTAATGTTAACTTGTTAGTGTTACGAACTTGCTCGCCTCATAACAGCTGAATTATAAGGTAATTGACTAGATAACATATTATCGCGTAATTGTTGAGGGTCTGCAGTTGGCCGTTAGCAGAAGCTCACTAAGGGAATTTGAGCGTCCGCTTTGGAGAACTTTTG
>CAXMSP010000193.1:0-3597 GCA_964196225.1 uncultured Gammaproteobacteria bacterium
GTAAAGGCCGAACTGATTGATGCGGATCTTTTTAATCTCAAACTGCTGCCCACTAAATCCCCAAAGCTACCCGAAATGGAAATTGAACTGCAATGTTGGCCGCTGTCGCTGCAGCAGGCAGTCGATGCGCAACATTTATCAACGGACAGTAACTGGAAGGCTAATTTCTCGGCAACATCCTTTGAAAGCCTGACCACATTTTTCGCTTTCGAAGGACGCGTTATCGTTGATGGTAAGTCAGACACTTGCCGTTTCATGCTCAACCTACCGTCCACTGGATTTCCTCAAGACCGGCGTCAGCGCCTGCTCGGTCACTTGTTGAAAGATCGTCAACAGGTGATGCGTTACCTGTTTCTGTTGTTAAGCGAAGACGGGTCTTTTTCACTGTCCGATTTCACCGAAATGCCAGGCAACACTGGTAGTTCAACCAGTACGAATGAAGGCTACCACGCTGATCTGCCGATGCTTGAGGCTCTGGTCAGGGCGCTTGAGAGTAACCCCGAGAAGCTGGATCACGTTGAACGTTTGGTCACCGAACTCTCGAGCACCGAGGAAGGACGAGCATTACTGCCAGAGGAATTCGACCAGATTTGGCAACCGTTATGGCAAGCCCGAAAGGCGTTAGTGAAACATGGCCGCTAGCGATAACCAGTTACCGGATCTAAGGCAAATCGAACGTGGTTTGAAAGATTTTCAAAACCGCACAGCACGGGCGGCATTTCGTCGGCTGTATAAGCAGGCACATTCTTCACACCGGTTTCTGGTTGCTGATGAAGTCGGGCTTGGAAAAACACTCATCGCGAGATCAGTGATTGCACAGTCCCTGCATCACCTGTGGGACAAGGTCGATCGGATCGATATTGTTTATATCTGTTCTAACGCGGATATTGCCCGCCAGAATGTTAAGCGGCTCAATGTGCTGGGCGACGACGGTAAAACGCTACCCACCCGGATTACGCTGCTGCCGATAGTGATGCAGGATCTGAACAAGAGCCGTATTAATTTTATTTCGTTCACGCCCGGTACTTCGTTTGATCTGAAAAGTAACCTCGGTATCGCCAAGGAACGGATGCTGCTTTACTGGTTGTTGAAAGGAATCTGGCGCTTCGATGGGGTGGCGCCGATGAACGTATTCCAGGGTACGTCAGCGGCGAAGAACTTCAGGCCCGGATTAAAGTTCTTTGCGGAGTATCATCATATTGACCGGGCGTTGGCAAAGCAATTCAAGATTGCGGTGCGGGAGCATACGCGCGAAGCGAAAGCAAAAGGGGACTCGACTTTGCGGCAGCGCTTCAAGTGGCTATGCAAAGCGTATCAGCGTTCCAACGCCAGGGTTTCGCATGAAGCCTGGCAGGAAAGGTCTGCATTCGTCGGCGAGCTGCGAAACATGCTGGCCAGGACTTGCGTGGAGATGCTCGAACCGGATTTGATTATCCTGGATGAATTCCAGCGATTTAAACATCTCCTCAATGGAGAAGATGACGCGAGCGTATTGGCGCGCCAGTTATTTGAATACGCAAGTGATTTGAATGCAGTTCGAGTACTGCTGCTTTCGGCTACTCCCTACAAGATGTATACGCTTTCGGACGAAAGTGGTGACGACGATCATTACCGGGATTTTATCGATACGCTGGATTTTCTATTTCGCAATCAAAAGAAAGTTTCCAGGTTTGCCAATCAACTCCAGGAGTTCCGCTACGAATTACTGCGATTCAATGAGCAGTCGCCGCAGAAGCTCGAGACCCTGAAAACTGATATTCAGCAGGCACTGCGCAAGGTTATGGCCCGCACCGAGCGCCTGGCAGTGACCGACGACCGTGCCGGCATGCTGACCCAGATGGGGCCAGAAGATGTCGAACTGTTGCCAGGTGATCTGCTTGCTTACGTCGAGCTGCAGTCGATTGCGCGTGAGCTGGGCATGCCAAACACGATTGAATACTGGAAGTCCTCGTCTTACCTGCTCAATTTTATGGAGGATTACAAGTTGAAGCAGGTTTTCCATGATGCGCTCGAGCATGGTGATAAAAAGCAGGTTTTAGCCGGTGGGCTTGCCAAAGCGCGGCACCTGTTGCTTTCGTGGCAGGAGATCGAAAAATATCGGGCATTGGACCCACGTAACGCGCGGCTAAGAGGCCTGATCAAACAGGTCATTGATACAGACATGTGGCAGTTGTTGTGGTTGCCACCCGCACTGTCATATTACGATTTGGAAGGTCCCTTCAGGAATCATTCCCGCACCAGGCTTACCAAGCGGTTGATTTTTTCGAGTTGGCGCGTCGTGCCCAAAGTTGTTTCAACGATCTTGAGCTATGAGGCCGAGCGGCACGCTGTAAAATTGTTCCAACCTCGAGCACAAAACACGCAAGCAGCACGCGAAAGACGAGGCCATACTCTGCTGTTACGTATCGCGGTATCTAAAGGGCGACTAAGCGGTATGCCCGTGCTGGCGCTAATGTATCCGTCAATCGCGTTGGCTCGGCACTACGACCCGCTGGAACTCGCGCGGAAGCACGGTAATGGAGCGCCGCTGACGTTGAAGCAGTTGCAAGGGATTACCAGAGCAGATATTGCGCAATGTCTCGAGGCAATTTCAACTGAAACCGATGAAACCCGCGAGGATGAGCAATGGTACTGGGCTGCTCCGATTCTTTTAGATAATTATCATTATCCCGAGGCGACCCGGGAATGGTTCGATCAATCCGACCTCGAACAGCAATGGGCACTCGAAGAGAGTAGAGGTGAGGCTGCCTGGGTAGCGCACCTCGACCGGGCGAGAAAATTGCTGGATGGTGAGCTGCTCCTGGGTAAACAACCCGACGATCTTGCGGAAGTGTTGACTTTATTCGCCCTGGGCGGGCCAGCTAACTGTGCGCTGCGTGCGTTGGATCGTTTCACTGTGTCAAATCTGGCAAGCGGTGTCGTTGCCCGCAATGCGGCGGGAAGGATTGGTTGGGCATTTCGTAGTCTCTACAATCGGGTTGAGGTCACTGCACTATTGCGGGGCTTAAAGCAAACCGAACCCTACTGGCGTCGCGTACTTGAGTATGGGTCGGAGGGGTGCTTGCAGGCGGTTTTGGATGAATATGTCCACATCCTCAAGGACTCGCTTGGCCTTGTCGGTGAAACGACGGGAGCAATGGTGGTGGATATTGCCGAAGCTATTCAGGTAGCGCTTACGGTTCGTGCTGCAGCGCTGGCGGTAGACGATATTCGTCCAGAAAATGGAGGTGTAACCGTCAATACGCATCGTCTCCCGTCGAGGTTTGCGATGCCTTTTGGCCAGGGGCGCGATGAAGAGAGCGGTGATACCGGTGCGTCACGGGCGCAGAAGGTACGTGAGGCATTCAATTCACCTTTTTGGCCCTTTGTTGTCACTTCGACATCCATTGGCCAGGAAGGTCTCGACTTTCACTGGTACTGCCATGCCATCGTGCATTGGAACTTGCCCTCAAACCCAGTGGATCTGGAGCAGCGCGAAGGACGAGTACATCGCTATAAGGGGCATGCGGTGCGCAAGAACATTGCAGCTCGTTACGGCCAACAGGCCCTGAATTCAAAGGATAAAGACCCCTGGCAAGGTATGCTGAGCGCGGCCGC
>CAXMSP010000194.1:0-7495 GCA_964196225.1 uncultured Gammaproteobacteria bacterium
GGCGCTCGAGAAAAAGTTCGGATCATTGAAATCCGAGTTTGATGAAAGTCTGAGTAGCCTGGCATCACTAGAGGGACAAATAGAACAAGAGACCCTGGAAAAGGCTGCTCTCGAGGAGGCTTACTCGAAGCAAACCGAGGGGCTTCAAGACCAGTTAAAGCAGTTGGCCAGTGAATACGGCAAGAATCAGACCAAGCTGGCGACACTTGAGCAGCAACTGCAGCAGCGTGCCGCCGAGAAACAGGCGCTGGAAGCTACCCTGATTACACAAACCGAATACCTTGAGGGCAAGATTTCCGAACTGGCCGCACAACGCAATCAGAGCGAAATACAACTCGCCGCACTGGCACAAACCCTGGCCAAGGAAGCCGCCGCAAAATCCGCTCTGGAGAACTCGCTTGCCGCACAAACTAAAAATCTCGAAGGCAAGATTGAAGAACTTGCACAAAAACAGGGTCAAAGTCAGGCTGAACTGGAAGCACTCGAAGATCAGCTGAGCCAGCAGGCTGCCGAGAAGTTCGCGTTGAAAAACGCGAGCGCCGCGGAACTGGCTGACCTGGCAGACAAGTATAATGAATTACAGGGCGACTACGATGACAAGCGAAATGAACTTGCCTCGCTTGAAGATAATATAGAGGCTGGCAGGGACGAGATTGCAGGTCTTGAGGAAGCGCATCAAGGGCAAGTCAAGCAGCTCGAAGACAAGTTCAAGGGCCTGCAGGATGCCTATGATACGAACCGTGCCGAAGTCGCGCAATTGCAGGAGGACCTGAGTGGTGCAAAGGCGAACCTTGAGGATACCGCTCAAAATCTGAGCAAGGCCGAATCCGATCTGGATGTAACCTCCAAAGAGCTGCAAAAAGCGCTGGAACTGGCAAAGAATCGCCTGGACGTAGCGCAGCGCATCAAGGATGATTTTGCCAAGGCAGGTATTAGCGCCGAAGTCGATAAGAGTACCGGTGACGTAATTTTAGATTTCGGCGGGGATTATTTCGATACGGATAGCTACAAGCTGAAGGCGGGCATGCGCAGAACCATCCGCGAAGCCATTCCGGTTTACGCCAAGAGCCTGTTCGGCAGCCAATCAGCAACCGCTGATATTTCATCGGTCGAGATTATTGGATTTGCCTCGCCGACCTATGCGGGCAAACCGGTCAACCCGAATTCCCTGTCGGCAGCCAATCGCAAAGCAGTTAACTACAACCTGGACTTGAGTTACGCGCGCGCCAGGTCGATATTCGAATTTGTATTCGATACCGGCAAGATCAAGTTCAAGCACCAGGACAACATGTTACCGTTGATCAAGGTAACCGGTAGAAGCTTCTTCACCGAACAGGTGGACCCAAATGATACCGGCAACCTTTCACGAAGAGAATTTTGCAAACTTTATAATTGCTATGAGTCACAACGCGTAATTATCAAGTTTGGACTAATTGAAAAAAGGAACACCTAATGAATGCAGCTATCGTCGATTTAATCAACTTCGTGGTGCAATATGCGACCGACTTCCTGATGCCGATTTTGCTATTCGCCTTTATTCTCGCCGTTATCATGCGCTTGCTAATCACGGTCACGATTCACCGGCAGAGACGTTTCGTGAAGGAATTTTGCAAACGCGTGCATGAAGACATTATGGCCAGACCCGAACCCCGGGGTTCTTTTTACAGTCATGTCAAAAGGGCAATGACGCGCACCTATTTTGAAAACTTCGAGTTACGCGCGCGCTATAAACGCCGCAACGAGGACCATATCATGACGGTGGGCGATCGCGTATTTTTGATTCAGGATGGCATCATTCGATTGATCGATGATTTTTTGCAGCACATCAGGTACCTGCGCAAGGAATCCGGTCACCAGCCTGATTTTCATGAAATTTCGAATAGTGTGATGGGCTCAAACCCGATATTTAACCGGGTGCTGGGAATATTCCCGTTAAGCCGAACCAATGACGTGCTTAACATTCTGCCCAGTATCTTTATCGTCGGCGGCATATTCGGTACCTTTCTCGGTATCATGAGGGCCCTTCCCGAACTGACTGCGATGGATATCACCAACGCCGAAGCCAGCAAGATCGTTATCGACAATTTCCTGATCAAGATTTCATTCGCGCTAAGTACCTCGATCCTCGGCATCGTGTTGTCGATCATCATGAGTTTTATGAATACCCTGCTGTCGCCGACCAACACCTATGTCGAAATTGTCAATGCATTTAACTCGGCTTCAGAAATCTTGTGGAACAAATCAGAGCATAACGACCTGAGAGGCGCTGACCCGGATGTGAGCAACCGTGAATCCGAATCATTAGACGCCTTCGATATGGCGATCGCCGGTCTTCACGCCAGGCAAACCTAGAACGGTTGGCTTCGCCTCCCTGGCTAGGCTCCCTCCAGAATCGCCAACGTGCACCGGGCGTTTTCGCGACGCAGCGGTTTAACCGGTGCATATTCCTCCGAGTCAACAAAGGCACGAGCCGAATCCATGTCGGGAAACTCTATAATCACCATGCGTGTGGGTGTCCATAGATCGGTTTCGCGCACATCCATGTCACCGCCACGCACCCGGTAGACACCACCGTATTTTTCGGCGATGGGTTTCGCCAGCAGTTTGTATTCTTCGTACTTGTCCGCGTTTTCGATCAGCGTATCGACGATCACATATGCGCTCATGATTGACTCCTGTTATGTTTGCAGCGTGAAATTATGTTCTGCATGTTTCTGCGAATCGTTATACTGCGTTTAACCAAATCCGATCAAGTCTGAAATGAGTAATTTTGAGCACATCATATTTGAAAAGCAGGGTACGATTGCGAGACTGGCGTTAAATCGACCCGATGCGGCCAACGGGCTTGATAGCCTGATGGCCAGTGAGTTAAAGCGGGCGGCGCAGTTATGCTCCGGCGATCCTGAGCTAAAGGCAGTGGTGTTAAGTGCCAGTGGACGGTTTTTCTGCGCCGGAGGTGATATCAAGGAAATGATGTCACATGGTGATGAGGTAGGTGCGGCAGTCAAATCACTGGCGGACGACCTGCATAGCGCAATTTCGACATTATCCCGAATGCAGGCGGCCTTGATTGTTGCGGTTAATGGTGTTGCCGCCGGCGCTGGATTCAGCCTTGCACTGATCGGAGACATCGTTTTGGCCGCGGAGTCCTCCAGTTTCACGATGGCTTATACCAGGGCTGGGTTGTGCCCGGATGGAAGCTCCAGTTATTTTCTGCCGCGCCTGGTCGGATTGCGTAAGGCACAGGAGTTGATGTTAACCAACCGAACCCTGGGCGCACAGGAAGCCTGCGCATTGGGCATGGTGACCCGCGTGGTGGCTGACGACGATCTGGCGGCACAGGCCGAGCAGGTTGCCAGCGATCTCGCCAACAGTGCGCGCCTCTCCACCGCCTATGTCAAGAAACTGTTACTCGCAAGCCCGGGTAATGACCTGGAGGCACAGATGGAGCTCGAGGGTCAGTTGGTGTCGCGCTGTGCGGCCTCACCCGACGGGCGTGAGGGAATACAGGCTTTCGTTGACAAGCGTCAGCCCGAATTTGAATAGGGTAGCAGGGCCATGACCGACTTTTCACAGGGCGCCGCATTTATCGATGATGAATATGTACCGGTTGCCGATGCCAGGATTCCCGTGCTGGATTGGGGGTTCCTGCATTCCGATGCCACCTACGATGTCGCCCATGCCTGGCACGGCAGGTTTTTCCGCATCGATGATTACCTGGATCGTTTTCATGCCAGCATGGCGAGACTGCGCATGTCGGTGCCTTATAGCCGTGAACAGATTCGATCAATCATGTTCGAGCTGATCAGGCGTAGTGGACTGCGCGATGCCTATGTCGAAATTGTCTGTACCCGAGGCTTACCCGCGCCGGGTTCACGCGATCCGCGCAGCTGCGAAAACCGTTTTCTGGCGTTCGCGATTCCCTTCGTCTGGATTGCCAGTGACGAGCTGCGCGAAACAGGACTCAATCTTTTAATCAGCCGGCAACAACGCATCCCGCCAGAGTCCGTCGATCCCCGCATCAAGAATTACCACTGGCTCGACATGGTCATGGCCCTGTTCGAAGCCTACGACAATGACGCCGATAGTGCCGTGCTCGTTGATGGCGAAGGCAACCTCGTGGAAGGCCCGGGTTTCAACGTATTCGTGCGCCATGGAAATACCGTAGTAACCCCGTCGCGAGGCGTGCTCGAAGGCGTGACTCGAGAAACGATACTGGAGTTACTGGCCAGGGAAGGTCTGGAAGTGACACAGGACCTATTGCCTGCGGCTACGGCGCGAGCTGCCGACGAGGTGTTTATCACCAGTACCGCGGGCGGCGTCATGCCGATTACCCGAATCTCGGGGCAACCGGTTGGCGACGGCAAGCCGGGCGCATTAACGGCGCAACTGAATGCCGCTTACTGGGCTCTGCACGATGATCCTGCGTTCAGTGTCCCGATTGAGTACTGAGGACGAGAATATGAATGCACAAACGAAGGTTGCGCTCGTGACTGGTGCCGGAAGCGGCATCGGCCGGGCGGTTTGCCACGTCCTGTTAAATGACGGCTATTCAGTAGTACTGGCTGGCAGGCGACTCGAGCCACTGCAGGAAACCGTTGAACTCGCCAGGGTCGACTCTGCACGTACCTTGTGTGTGCCTACTGATGTGGGTAAACCCGACCAGGTTAAAGATCTGTTCGCGCAAGCCGAGCAAGCCTTCGACCGACTCGATTTACTATTCAACAACGCGGGCAGCTTTACTCCGGGTATACCCATGGAGGAATTGAGTTACGAACAATGGCAGAACACCGTCGATGTTAATTTAACGGGACCGTTCCTGTGTGCCCAGCAGGCAATTCGAATCATGAAGGCACAAACCCCTAAAGGTGGGCGCATAATCAATAATGGTTCAATTTCGGCGCATGCTCCGCGCCCTTTTTCGGCGCCCTACACCTCGACCAAGCACGCGATAACTGGTCTGACCAAATCGATCTCACTCGATTGCCGTGACGATAATATCGCCTGCGGCCAGATCGACATCGGTAATGCCGCGACCCCCATGACCAAAGCCATGCCGAAAGGAGTACCCCAGGCCAATGGCGAACGCGCTGCAGAGCCAGTCATGGATGTCGAGCATGTGGCACAGGCGGTGCTGCAAATGGCTTCATTACCGCTTGAAACGAACGTTCAGTTTATGACCATCATGGCGACCAAAATGCCTTATATCGGACGCGGCTAGTCGATCCAGCCGTTCGGGTGTCGTGGGGACCCGTTGACAAACATGTTGATGGTAGCTTGCGTCACAACTGGCTTTGGAATATTTTGTATGAACGAGACCAAATCGGCATCTTCTATTTAATCGGCTCGAGAATCCGGGAGGTTAGATGAGCATTAAAGTTGAGGAATTGATGACGAAGTCGGTCATCACCGCGCAACCACATCAAAGTGTGGAGCACGTTCGTAACATGTTAGAGAGAAATTCGATCAGCTCGGTGCCGGTGGTCTACAGCGATGGTCATCCTATCGGCATTGTGTCGTCGACCGACCTGGTCCAGGAACTGAAACCAGCCGCGCCGATCAGCCAGATCATGACCGAGAAGGTCTACACGGTCCCGCAGTATGACGATACCAGCATCGCCGCACGGGTCATGCGCAATCATAATATCCATCACGTGGTAGTGACACACGAGCAGAAAGTCGTCGGCATGTTGAGCGCGTTCGACCTGCTCAAACTGGTGGAAAGCCACCGCTACGTGGCCAAGAATGCGCCAACATCATCGAAGCGCAAAGGCGGAAAACGCCAATAGGGATTTTCACGGAAAGCAGGGTTGTCCTCACCTCGGGCGATTCCAGAATCTGAAAATAAAGATTGAACGTCTGTTTTCTCCAAAGCAGGCGCTGACAATTCTAATCCGGGTGGCAACCTTCAGCCAGGGGCGGAGGCTCAGTTAAAGAAGGTTCTGGGCTTCTGTCACAAGTGTCAGCACTAGTTCGGCTGCCGGCATTTCTCTATTGAGCGCTGCTGCCTGTCCATAAAGAAGAAATCTAAAATCCAGTGTGTCGTCAGAGGCCTCTCTCAAAGGGTCACTTAACGTATACATGGTTGGAAAATCTGGTAAAGGGAGACGGTGAGCAGCGATTGATTCTATATAGTCATTTCTCCTGGCCCGAGCGGGTCTTCCGGAGAAGGCCTTTGTTAATCGGGTATCATCATCCCTGGCATTCTGTATTGCATCTAAGTGTACATCACTCACATTGGCCTCAGGGCACGAGAGAAATGCCGTGCCCATTTGTACACCACAGGCACCCAGCATAAAAGCTGCAGCTATACCTCTTCCATCTGCAATTCCACCGGCAGCGACTACCGGAATATTAACCGCATCGACAATTTGCGGGACAAGCGCCATGGTGCCAACTCCATGATCTTCATGATTTACATCAAAGCTCCCCCGATGACCTCCAGCCTCCCATCCCTGGGCAACAACTATATCAACCCCGGATTGCTCCAGGGCAATGGCTTCGGCCGTAGTAGTTGCGGAACAGAGAATTCGGCATCCCACCTTCTTTAATGACTCAATCGCATTGGATTCTGGTAATCCAAAATGAAAACTGACTAATGGAGGCTTTATATCAAGCAACAGTTCTAGCCTTTCTTCAGTGAATGTGAGTAACGGCTTGCTAACGTCCCGTGGCATCTCACTCAGTCCAACCTCCAAATAAAACGGCTTAAGTCTTTCTCGTGCGGATTCGACTACATCCGGTTTGCTAACGGGCGTGTCATGTGCAAAGAAATTTATGTTAAAAGGTTTGTCCTTTAACTTTCGAATTTTTTCTGCATCTTCCCTTATTGTCTCTGTCGGTGTTTCCGAATATCCCATCGATCCGATTCCTCCCGCATTACAAACAGCGGCCACCAGTTCCACTGTTGTAGAACCAGCCATTGGTGCCTGGATTATTGGATGCTCATTACCTAGCAAATCGGTTAGATGTTTTTTTGGCCACATAAGTAAATCCCTCGATTTTCAAAATATTCTAAACTGAACGCCACTCCGTGTCAGCGCGACTATCCTGGTTAGAAGGTTATGACTAGCAACGAAAGGGCTGGTGCTATCCCTTAGCGGACTCTGAAAAGCCCTTCTGGTAGGTCAAAGAACGGCCAGAAACGGACGCTCGCTCCATATGATATGATCGCTTTTCACCGCTTGTATTTGTTGGTTGAGCATAAATTCACATTTGTATAAAGGTGAATGTTATGAAAAGCATCAAGCAGTCAGGATTGAGTTACGGACAAGTCAATTTGAAAGCAATACTAATTTATTTTGTAGTTCTCAGCACCGGCCTTGTAATCGGTTTTGCCAATGGAAGTTCCCACAGACAGCCCCCCACAGAGCATGAGGGTGTTAGCGTAGTTCCACTTGGTCAACTAAAAGAATCATCGCTTAAAATTCAAATTGGATTGAGTGGATACGAGATGAAATTAAGAGAGATTACAGTTGAGCCGGGAGGCGCTATC
>CAXMSP010000195.1:0-9756 GCA_964196225.1 uncultured Gammaproteobacteria bacterium
GCCGTTGAAATTCCAGGGTAACCTGCACAAGATGCATACCGAGGCAACCAGCCCGGTCAGTTACCGTCTCGAGCTGGGAGGACAGCAGCTAACCTTGAACGACTGGTTGGGTAAGCCAGTCAGAATTGAATACCTGCAACAAATCGAATGCATTCACTGCGGTCGCGTCATCAGGAAAAGCTTTAGCCAGGGTTATTGCTACCCCTGCTTCAGAAGTCTCGCACAATGCGACCTCTGTATCGTTTCACCCGAGAAATGTCATTTTCATCTGGGCACCTGTCGCGAACCCGAGTGGGGCCTGTCACATTGTATGCGGCCACATATTATTTATCTTGCTAACACTTCTGGCGTAAAAATTGGCATAACCCGCGAAACCCAGGTACCGACCCGATGGATCGACCAGGGGGCGATTCAGGCGATACCGATCCTGCGGGTATCGAAACGGTATCATGCCGGATTAATAGAGCATGCTTTCAAGCAACATGTCAACGACAGGACCAACTGGCGCAATATGCTTAAAAACGAGGTTGACGAAGTCGATTTATACCAGGTATATGCAACGATCTGGCCGCTGGTAAAGGCAGAACTCGATGTTGAATTAGTCGACGATGCAGAGGAGCTAGCCAGCCCGGATCAAGTCGTGAAGCTGGATTACCCTGCGCTCAAATATCCAGTCAAAATCAATAGTTTCAACCTTGATAAGCAGGCGCAGGTCGAAGGTTTACTCGAGGCAATTAAAGGGCAATACCTGATTCTCGACAATGGTGTTATCAATATTCGTAAATACAGTGGCTACCTGGTTAGCCTTGAATCCGCATAACGATTAGTCTTGTTTCTGGTTATCTAGTGAATCCGCACAGAAGGGGTCTGGTTGAAGTATGACTCCATAACCTTGCGCACATGAGGTGGATAATCCAGCGCATCCATCTCCTTCATCCCTTCCGCAAAAAAACCGGTTGCCTCCTGTGGCAAGTAAATCAGGAACTCATCAAAGGCCTTTTTCATAACTTCGAGATCATGGGTACGAGTCGCCACGATGCCACGATTGATGTGCAACAAACGCCACGGCCTGAGTTCCTCACTGTCGCCCTGGTCCATTTTAAGGTCCTGTGAACAGTGATCGACAATGTCGGCGATCAGGTCGGACAGTGCCAGTAGCGCCTCCTTCTCCTGCATCAGATTGGCGAGCTGCGCAATCGCGTTAACAACCGGCTCCAGGTAGTTTATTGTTCCGTTGTAGCTAATCGTCCAGCGCGCGACCACCAATGATATCTGTTCAACTTCCTTGCGCTTGTGGGGTAAGTCAAGACGCTCCATCAGATCGATTAATTTCAGCAGCAAGACAAAACCATAATCGCTGATTTCGGTGGCCTCGGATGCCTCGATGATCCTGTCTTCGCTGGCACGCAGGTTTATGCTGGCAACAATATTAAAAAACTCGACGAATTTATCGAGCAGATTGTTCAGGCCGTTGCGGTGATCGTCGTCAAGATACTCATCGAGTTGCTGGGGAAGATTCAGCAAGTATTCTCGCGCATCTTTCAATGAAACCATCGAATCCATTGTCTAGTTTGTCTCCAGGTCCAAGGTTTACGCTTATAGCGATTGAGCGATAGTTTTGACCAACCCCGGGCCGCGATAAATCAAGCCGGTATATAGTTGTATTAGTTTAGCACCAAGTTCAAATCGCAGTTTGGCTTCCCCGACTGAATCGATACCACCGACTGAAATAATCGGTATATCGTCACCAAGCTCGCGGTAAAAAGACCTTAACAGCTGACGCGATTTGTCACGCAATGCCGCGCCACTCAGGCCGCCGCTTTGGTCGGACAGTTTGTGTCCCTGCACCCTGTCTCGCGAAACCGTGGTGTTGGTTGCGATCACTCCGTCCACGGCATACTTGCGCAGCAGATCGGCGATCACCGGGATCGCGTCCTGATCCAGGTCCGGGGAAAGCTTGACTGCTAATGGGCGATGGAATTGATGCTGGTCTTCGAGCCGGGTACGTAACTGACTGATTCCATCCAGCAACTCTTCTAGCGCAGCCTCGTTTTGCAGATCGCGGAGCCCGGGGGTGTTGGGTGAAGAGATATTGATCGTAATGTAGTCGGCTTTGCTATAAACCTTTTCATATACCTGGCAGTAATCCGACAAAGCCTGCTCTACCGGGGTGTTTAGATTCTTGCCGATATTGATACCCAGTATAAAGTCGCGAGACTTGTCGCCAACCCGTTCCAGCAGGTGATCGACTCCACTGTTGTTAAAACCCATACGGTTGATCAGGCTCTGATAACGGGACAGACGGAAAACCCGCGGCTTTGGGTTGCCGGGTTGAGCCCTGGGGGTAACACTGCCGACTTCGATAAAGCCAAAGCCGAGTTTTCCGAGGCCATCGAGATAGTCTGCATTTTTATCCAGGCCGGCGGCAAGACCGACCGGATTAGGGAAATCGAGACCCATCACCCGGGTAGGTTTCTCGATCCGGTTGCCGGGAAGTATGCGGTGCAACTGCTGCAATGTCTGCAGGCTGATATCGTGTGCCAGTTCCGGGTCGAGAGAAAATAGGATTGGTTTTACCAGTGAGTAAAGCATCAACTTGAAGCGATCAGGGCGAGCAATTCAGGGTATTGTTCCAGGTCCTGCAGCGTATCAATATCACGCACAGTTTCAAGTAAACTGATGCGGTATTCCAGGTTTCTGGCATTGGTAACTGTTTGCTTGAGCACGTCGTTGGAGCTCCAGTGAACATGACTAAATAGCTCCGGGTTAATGCGGGTACAACCAATCAGTGCATAACCGCCATCAAGTGCAGGCAGCAGTACCAGTTCGTGGTCGGCGAGTGCCTCGGCTGCCTGCTGCAGGTGCCTGGCAGTAATATCCAGGCAATCCGTTCCGATAATCAATGCCCCGTCAGTACCTGTTGACAGCAGGTCTTTAAATGCGTTGAACATGCGCGTGCCCAGATCGTGTCCTCTTTGTACGGAGTGTTCTTCGTCCTGAAACAGCACATCATCGCTGACTTCACTCAGGTAGAGTCGGCAATCCAGACCCGATTGCCGGGTAACCTCAAGCGTATATTCAAGACAGTAGCGGTAAACACTGGCAGCCTTGACGGCACCAATATCGGGTATCAAGCGGGTCTTAACTGAACCCGGTTGGGGTGGTTTGGCGAAGATACCTAGCGAAATCATGCTTTAAATTAACCCTGTTGCGGATAGTAAATCTTGTACAGGCGTTGCGGATCAACGCCCAGCCAGAAGGCCAGGCGCAACGTCCACATCAGAAACACCGTCTTGATAATCCCGTTTTCCTGCCAACGTCGACTTGAGCTCGTAATTGCCGTGTCGATGATAACGGGTTTGGCCTTGCGCCTCGCCATTTTACATATCGCGATATCTTCCATCAGTGGAATCTTTGGATAACCGCCAAGTGACTGGAAGAAACACCGCTTAAAAAAAAGTCCCTGGTCCCCACCTGCTATCTGGCTCAAGCGAGTTCTCAGGTTGATCGCAGATTCGATAACCCGGTAAATGAATGTGCTGTCATTTAATCGCAGGTGAAAAAATCCCCACTCGACATTGGCATCAAAACTGTTGAAAAAGTTTGCTGGCAGGGTGCTGTCGGCATGCAGGAACAACAAAAATTTACCTCGTGCTGCCTGGCTGGCGATGTTCATCTGCCGCGCCCGTCCCGCATCGCTATGGACGATACGACAGGCATATTGTTTTGCGATTTCCAGGCTTTCGTCCTCGCTGCCACCGTCACAAATAATAACTTCGCAGAGGTCTGCGACACCCTCTAATGCAAACAATCGGGTGAGGCTATGATCGAGATAAGCTGCTTCGTTCAGAACCGGGATTATGATGCTGAACTGTGGATTATCAGGCAAGGGCTCCGCCACAACTGCTACCCTGACCCGCGGTGCAGCCGTAACAATGATCGGCAATTAATACGGGAATTTTTTCCAGGCCGGTCTTCAGGATATCGCTGATATGCAGTTTCCGTTGATTTTTAGGATGACGGATGTTCATGTTTAACATCTGGTTGAAATCACAGTCGTAAACGAATCCCTGCCAGTCGATACTGAGCTGATTGATACACATTAGTCCCTGCAGGTTCGCGACACTGAAAGAATCCTTGAGCATGTTCATGTAGTTCTCAAACTCGCCTTTTGAAATAAGAGTGCTACCAAAACGAGCAATGGGCATATTAGTAATCGTGAAAAGCTGGTTGAATTCTATCTCGAATTTTTCGGCGAGAAACTTTTTATAGTCTTGCTCAAGCGTTTGCTGTGAGGGTGGCAGGTAGGGGCCGGTCGGGTTATATACCAGGGTCAGAGTGAGTTTGCCACCGTCTTTCCCATATCCCAACTGGTTGAGGCGTTGCAAGGCCTGCATGCTTTTTTGATAAACGCCCTTGCCACGTTGCCCATCAACATTGTCTTCGATGTAGCAAGGTAGCGAGGCAACAATCTGAACCTCGTTCTCGGCGAGAAATTCAGCGGTATCCTCGAATCCGGGTTCCAGCAGAATGGTCAGATTGCAGCGATCAATAACCGTAATATCACGCTCACGTGCCGCGACCACCAGTTCCCTGAACATGGGATTCATTTCAGGAGCGCCACCGGTAAGATCCAGTGTGTGCACCAATGATCCTGTCAGCACGTCGAGAATATGCTGGATGTTTTCCCGCTCCATTAATTCCTTGCGTGTGGGTCCTGCGGCGACATGGCAATGCAAACAGGACTGGTTACACAGGTAACCAAGATTTACCTGTAGAATTTCGAGGGCATTTCGGGTTATTTCCGGAAAATCAGTCGTTTTCAGTAGAGGCCAGGTGTCACGCATGCGTTTTTAGTCTAGTGATTGATCCAGGATAGACTCGCAATATACCATAGAGTTCAAATGGCGGGCGATACGCGAAGGGGAAGTAATATCGATACAAAAAATGCTACGGTCGCTTGTGGGGTAGCGGTTGTTGTAACCCATCGGCACAAGGTATTGTTTGGCAAACGCAAGTCCAGAGAAAACGGGTTTGAATGGCAGTTACCGGGTGGCTGGATCGACCGGGGCGAATCACCCGAGCAGGCAGCGTGTCGAGAGGTGGGCGAAGAAACCGGTTTGCAGTTGCAGGAAGTTCGCTTTGTCGGCATTACCAACAATATTTTTACGGCGCATAAACATTCATTATCTCTCTATTTTGAGGCAGAATGTGCTGATGTACGATCGCTGATCGTGGGGGAGGACAGTAAGTGTATCGCCTGGGAGTGGAGGAATTGGGCTGATCTAACTGAGCACCTCTATTTGCCGCTGCGCCTGTTCAGGAAAACCGGGTATCAACCGTTTTTATCGGACCGGCAGCAGACCTATGTCTCATTTTAGAATTTACAGTGTTTTTATAGGCTTATCCCCGATAAACTAGAATTAAATTTAACTATACTGCTATAGTTCCTATTGCGCGAAATACGAAAAATAAAATCACATCATGAAAGTTGAATTCGATATTGCCAGCGATCAAATCGATGGTGCCCGCGACTATCAGGAAGATGCTTACATGGTCAATCAGCTGGGTGAGGCTGATAATGGCGATGTTTGCTCTCTGGTTATCATGGCCGACGGCATGGGCGGTCATGCTGCGGGCAATGTTGCGAGCAACATGGTAGTTGCAACTTTCAACAAAACGTTTCAAGGGAGCTTCCCGGCCGACGACGTAGCGGAAGTTCTCACCGATGCGCTAAACCGTTCCAACGACCAGATTCGGGCATCGGTCAAGGAAACCCCCGCGTTGCGTGGCATGGGCTGCACCATGGTTACCGCGTACGTGCAGGACAGTAATCTTTACTGGGTCAGTGTTGGCGATAGTCATCTCTACCTGGTTCGTGACCGTGAGTTGATCAAGCAAAATGCTGATCACAGCTATGGTGCCTATCTCGACATGATGAAAGAGCAAGGCATGGAGATCGATGAGCAGGCGGGCATGTCGCGTAACATGCTGATGAGCGCGATGACCGGTGAAGAAATTAGCAGCATCGATGTCTCTGAAACTCCAATCAAGCTTCGACCCGGCGATCGGGTCATCGTAGCGAGCGACGGACTCGACACCCTCGGTGCCGGCGCAATTATCCAGTACTCATCCTGGTCCGCGACCGCGAAAGAATGTGTCTATGCACTATTGAAAGCGGTCGAAGATGCGAACAAGATTAATCAGGACAACACAACCCTGATTGTTGTCGATATCAAGGAACGCGGTGCCAGGCATGATTGGGATTCGGATGTGGCTGAAGCGCCTCCCGAGGAACCAGTAACGCGCGTTGCCGAAATCAGGATTCCCGAGGAACCGAGCGAGCCCCGTTCATATAAATGGTTGGTCTGGCTGATCGTAATAGGTCTTCTGGGCGGCGGTGGTTATTTTGCATGGCAAAAGGGTTTTATCGATGACGCGGTGGAAAAAGGTACTGAAATCGTCGAAACGACCGCCGAGACGATCGAAACCGAGCTGCAGGCCGAGCCTGAACCTGAGCCTGAACCTGAGCCTGTCGTTGAACCAGAGCCTGTCGTTGAACCCGAGCCTGTCGTTGAACCCGAGCCAGTTTACGTCGATAAAGCGGATGTATTCAGGGATCGCCTCAAATCCGGCGGTAACGGCCCAACCATGATTAAAGTGCCTTCGAGAAAATTCCGCATGGGGGGTGCATCGTCAATTGTTTCAGCAGATGAAGTTCCTCGACGTGAAGTTCAGGTTTCGTCCTTTATGGTTTCAGTTTACGAGATAACCTTCGCCGAATATTATCGCTTTGCTGATGCAACCGGACGCAGCAAACCAAAGAATAATGGCTGGGATGTCAAGACGCACCCGGTTGTCGATGTGTCCTGGGATGATGCGCTTGCTTATGCGCGCTGGTTGGGCAAGCAAACCGGTATGCAGTATCGCCTGCTATCCGAAGCGGAATGGGAGTATGTCGCACGAGCCGGCACGACGAGCTCGTTCTGGTGGGGCTTCAAGCCCGGAGTTGGTAACGCGCATTGTTTCGATTGCAAGAGCGATTTCAGTACCAGTAAGCCGGCCAAGGTGGGTACCTACAAGCCGAATGCTTTCGGTGTTTACGATACCGCCGGCAATGTCTTTGAATGGGTGCATGATTGTTACCACCCTAATTATAATGATGCCCCCAGTGATGGTGGCGTTTGGGAGGGGGGTGACTGTGATGTTCGAGTGGTCCGTGGTGGCGCCTACCGCAGTCCGGCCAATTCAATGCGCGCGGAAAATCGCGAAAAGTTCAAAAGTGGTAAAGGCCAATACAATGTCGGGATACGCGTCGCGCGCGATCTCTAGATTCCCGAAAATCGACCTTACTGGTTAACCGGGGGTTACAATAATGGTCGACTGGCAGGGTATCGAAACAGTGCTACTCGATATGGATGGCACCTTGCTAGACCTGCACTTTGACAACTATTTCTGGCAGGAGTATCTGCCACTGCGTTATGCGGAGATTAAGGGTGTTGAAGCGCAGGCAGCTAAGCATCACATTGTCACGCAGACCCGTAAAATCGAGGGTAGCCTGAACTGGTATTCAACCGATTACTGGAGTGAAATGCTCGGGATCGACGTGGTTGAGTTGAAGCATGAGATCAGCCACAAAGTGGCAATACGACCGTTTTGTATCGATTTTCTCGACGCTTTGCGCGCCGCCGGCAAAGATGTCGTCATGGTTACCAATGCCCACCACGATAGCCTGGCGTTGAAGATGGATAAAACCCAACTGGCGCATAAATTTGATCGTCTCATAACAGTACATGAATTCTCCCTGCCCAAGGAAGATCCACAATGTTGGCATGAGGTTCACAAACGCCACCCGTTTAAAGCCCAGAGGACACTGTTGATAGATGATAATCTGCATGCGTTGCAGTCGGCTCGCGAGTATGGTATCGGCAGCTTGCTTGCAATCTATCAGCCTGATTCGCAGGCCCCGCGGCGTGAGATAACCAGCTTCGATGCAATACATTCTTTTGACGAAATCATGCCGATAGGCGAAATTTTCGATGAGTAAAAGCGGTCACGAAATTCTGTCGGGTGGATGCCTGTGTGGCGGGGTCCGTTATCAGCTTACCGGAGCATGCCGGGATATCATTAATTGTCATTGTGAAAATTGCCGCCGCACTCACGGTCATATTGCCGCCTATACTTCGGTGAATCGATCCGACCTGGCGTTAGTCAACCAGCAGACCCTGCGGTGGTATCATGATGAATCTCCGGACGCCTATCGTGGATTCTGTAACCATTGCGGTGCAAGCCTGTTTTGGGATGCGCGCGATGACCGCGACAAGGTAGCCGTGTCGGCAGGTTCGCTGGACGACAGTGGTGAACTGAAAACCATTGGGCACGTTTATGTTTCTGAGGCGGCTAAGTATTATCAAATCAATGATGAATTACCGCGCTTTGAAACCAGCAATTCCGGGGCGCTGGAATCTGACGAGAGCGGTTGACCTATGCCCTGGAATGAGTTAAAAGTTTTGAAGCAAAACTGATGGCATCAATAGTAGTGAGAGTGAACTAGAAAAAGTAGTTACTCTGTCTGTTCCTGAATTAACCTGTCAATCATTCGAAATATCTGAACCGATGTTAAAACCTGATAAATATGACCCGCTAAAACTCTCTGTAGGCCATGTACTCGATATTATCGGGGAAGGGTGGTCGATGCTGATTGTTCGGGAGGCATTCCTGGGTACGCGTCGGTTCGAAGAATTCCAGGGGCGCCTCGGAATTGCGCGTAACATACTCACCGCCAGGTTGAAAAGACTTTGCGCTAACGAGATCCTGGATCGAGTACCCGTCAAGGAAGGAGCAAAGCGGCATGAATACATACTGACCAACAAGGGAAAAGACATGTTGCCAATGCTGGTGGCATTATCTCAATGGGGTGACAAATGGGTGTTTGGGGAAGATAACGTACCGGTGATTTTTCTCGACCGCGCCCAGGGTGAACCGATATCTAGAGTCCAGGTATTTTCAACCGTGGGCGAAGTTTTACGACCACGCGACATAATGGTAATAGCAGGGCCTGGCGCAACCCGTGAAGCAAGGGAGCGTCTCGAAGAACTGAATAAAAATGAGTGAATCAGACGTCACGCCGCCCAAATGTCCCGTGGGTGAAACCAGTTGCGAATGGCTGGATGAAGTCGAAAACCTGCGCCGCCAGATCGACGAACTCTCTGAACTGGTGTCTACCGATGCTTTGACCGGGCTATTTAACTTTCGTCATTTCAAAACGATATTGCAGGCGGAAATGGATCGCTCCAAACGCAGCGGTATTCCGACCAGCCTGGTATTGGTGGATCTTGATCATTTTAAAGCGGTTAATGATACCTATGGCCATGAAATAGGAAATCTGTCGCTGAAGCATATGGCGGCCATTCTCATGAACGAGGTACGATCTACAGACCTCGTTTTCCGCTACGGTGGCGAAGAGTTCGCGATGATTTTTCCGGAGACCCACCTGAATCTCGCGGTTAAGGTAGCGGACCGGATCCGTGAACAAATTGCCAATAGCCCAGTACCGATAGACGATGGCGAAATCAATTTGACTGCGAGTATGGGTGCCAGTGTTTATATGAAAACCAGCGTCCTCGATCTGGTTGATTTCGTCGATTCGGTCGATAAATACCTGTACGAAGCAAAGCAGTCAGGTCGAAACTGCATCTGCCATATTGACTACACCGAATTACGCGCCGTCACCGAAGTTGGCGTCGACGAACGAGC
>CAXMSP010000196.1:0-6969 GCA_964196225.1 uncultured Gammaproteobacteria bacterium
TGACTTCGACTGCATGGCGATGCCCAAAGGTGCGCCAAATAAGGCCACGGCAATGAAATTTTTAGCAGAAATTTCCAAAGCCGAATATCAGGCTAACCTGCCCTTTCATATCACTTATGGCCCAACAAATAAAAAAGCATACGAGATAACCACGGCATCGAAAGAACTGATCGAATCCTTGCCTTCTCACCCCAAGAATGTACCGATGATGCTGCCTATAGACCTGACCTGGTATGCGAAACATAGAACCGAAGCGCTCGAGATGTACATGGAATTGATGAGCGAATAACAAAGCGTAAGATGTGCCGGGCGGCCTCGCCGCCCGGCAATGGTTTTCAAAGCAGAGGTTGTATCGTGTCCAGCCATCCCGATAACGAGTCGTCAGGTGCGTCGACGGCATTACCGATCCATATTCAAGGTCTGACCAAAAAATATGGCCAGATGTACGCACTGGATTCTGTCGACCTGGAAGTCAAGAGTGGAGAGTTCCTTACCCTGTTAGGTCCATCCGGGTCGGGGAAAACGACATTGTTAATGGCCATAGCCGGATTTAGCAGGCCCGATGCAGGCAGCATACGTTTTGGCGAAACCGAGGTCATCCTCACGCCACCCCATCAACGTAATGTCGGCATGGTTTTTCAAAGCTACGCGCTATTTCCACACATGAGCGTCGCTGAAAATATTGCTTTCCCGCTCAAGCTTCGCGGTGTTGCTGCGGCGGAAGTTGCGGAGCGAGTCGAGGTTGCACTGACTACGGTTCAACTTGACGGCCTTGGTGATCGTGATATCGAACAGTTATCCGGAGGCCAACGTCAACGCGTCGCGCTGGCGCGTGCCTTTGTGTTTCGCCCACGTATTCTGTTAATGGACGAGCCACTGTCCGCACTCGACAAAAAACTGCGCGAACAAATGCAAATCGAACTAAAACATTTGCATGAACAACTCGGTGTCACCACTGTTTACGTCACCCATGATCAGCGCGAAGCCTTAACCATGTCTGATCGAATCGTGGTAATCAATAATGGCAAACTCACCCAGATTGACACCCCGCACAACATTTATAACCATCCTGCCAATGCCTTTGTTGCTGATTTTATCGGCGAGTCAACCATGTTGCCGTTAAAGCATGATGGTTCAGGCAAGCTTTTTTTCCAGGACCATTTAGTCGTAACCGAATTTAAAACCGATGCGGCCAGAGACTGGTCTCTGGTAATACGCCCCGAGAGACTGTTTATGGCCGATAAAGAAGCTGTCGATTCAGAAAAAGCAATTGTCTTCTCAGGAGTGGTTCGTGATTTTGTGTTTCAGGGTGAAACAGCCTTTGCATTGATGTCGATTAACGATAAGTACAATCTGGCTTTCCGCTTCGGTACCGATTCGTCGTCTTCACAAAACATATTGCAAGCCGGGGATCAGGTTTCACTCGGCCTGAATCGAAGTGATGTCATCATTATCCCGCAGGACGACGATTCATGAGCGCCTCGATTGCCAGCAAAACCGAAGGCCTGAACGAAAAATTACTGCGAACCCAGGGAATTCGAGAACAACGGTTGTTGCTAAGCCTGGCGACACCCGCAGTGCTTGCCATAGTAGCCATCATTGTAATCCCGGTCGGTTGGTTATTTTATCTATCATTCACCGGCAGCGATGGACAACTCTCACTCGAAAACTACCAGAGGATGATCGAATACAAGTCTTACGCGCGCGTATTTGTCACCACATTTCAGGTCAGTATTCTGACCACCTTAATCTGTATTCTGATCGGTTATCCGCTCGCCTATTTCCTCGCTATGCTACCAGAGCGCCTGGCCGGTTTTTTCATGCTCGCGGTATTGCTACCCTTTTGGACTTCACTACTGGTTCGTACCTATGCCTGGCTTGTTTTATTGCAGAAGCACGGCATCCTGAATGACTTTGCGATGTCCATTGGTCTATGGGATTCACCAGTAAAACTAGTGCATAACTTAACCGGCACGCTCATTGGCATGGCCCATATCATGCTGCCTTTTCTGGTTTTACCGCTTTACGGCTCGATGCGAAAAATTCAACGCGACTTGATGCACGCGGCGGCCAATCTCGGAGCATCTCCGGTTCAGTCTTTCTGGAAAATCTATTTTCCATTGTCGCTGTCGGGCATGGTGGCCGGGTCGTTAATCGTGTTTGTGCTTTGTCTTGGATTTTATGTCACACCTGCGGTACTCGGCGGCGGGCGTGTCGTCATGGTTGCCACGCAAATCACCGCAATACTCGAAAATCAATACAACTGGGGCGCGGCAAGCGCGCTCGGCGTAGTCTTGCTGATCGCAACTCTGGCCATTTTATACGCCGCGACAAAACTAATGAAATTAGACGCCGCACTTTTTGGCAAGCACTGATATGAGTTGGCTCAAAAAACCCGCTTCAGATACCCAGCTTACCCATGGCGACCGGCTATGGCTGTATGTGGTTGCGACGATCATCATGTTGCTTCTGGTTATCCCGACTTTCATCGTCATGCCGATGTCATTTTCTGAATCCCAGTACCTCGAATTCCCTCCGGAGCAATGGTCGACGCGTTGGTACCATGTCTATTTCGAATCATCTAAATGGATGCGGGCTACGGTCACCTCGGTGCAGGTTGGCGTGCTCACCATGCTGGTGGCAACACCGATGGGCGTCATGGCGGCTTACGCGCTGTTTGTTTCCGGACACCGTGCAGCCAGAGCAATGTTTGCCTTCCTCATCACACCCATGATCGTGCCGGTCATACTCGTCGCGATTGGTGCCTTCTACGCGTATGGACGTATCGGCCTTAATAATACGATCACCGGACTGGTTCTGGCGCACGCGGTTTTGGCCTCGCCACTGGTTATGATCGTCATCACCTCGGCACTACGAAACTATGACCTGAACCAGGAACGCGTCGCCAGAAGCCTGGGTGCAACCCGACTAAAAGCTTTCTTCGTTATTACCTTGCCGCAAATTAAATTTTCGATTGTGACTTCAGCGCTGCTAGCGTTTCTCACCTCTTTTGACGAGGTTATCATTGCGATATTTGTTTCCGGTGGAACTAATGCAACGCTGACAAAACATATGTTCAGTGCGCTGCGTGATTTTATCGATCCAACGATCGCCGCCATTTCCACGATTATGATCCTGGTATCAACAACACTTCTACTGGCAACCCAATTTATTGGATCACGTCAAAAGTAACGTTACTCGGGTTAAACACTAGCCCTCAGGGAATAATGGAGCGGGGTACGAGATTCGAACTCGCGACATTCAGCTTGGGAAGCTGACGCTCTACCAACTGAGCTAACCCCGCATCTATTCGTCTAATCATACTACATGAGCGGTAACTGCGATCTGGACTGCTTGTCAGCCGGGAATGGACACATGCACGTTCCAGCCGTGGCGATCCTCCAATTTGCCATATTGGATGCCGGTGAGTTCATCGTACAGTCGCAGCGTCAACTCACCCGGGGGCGCCATGGCTACTTGAAATATTTCCCCCTTGAACCCGATGCTGGCAACGGGGCATATTACGGCCGCCGTACCCGCTCCGAACACTTCGACCAGCTCCCCGGAACGAAAAGCTGCCACCACCTCGTCGATGGTGATTCGGCGCTCCTCCACGGGGATACCCCAATCCGCGAGCAGGGTTAGAGTACTATCGCGCACTACGCCGGGCAGAATAGAGCCTCCCAGGGGCGGAGTGACCACCGTGTCACCAATTTTGAAGAAAATATTCATCGCACCGACCTCTTCCACGTAGCGGTGCTCATTACCATCCAGCCACAATACCTGGTCGAAACCCTGCTTCTGGCTTTCCGACCCCGGCAGCAGGCTGGCGGCATAGTTGGCGGCTGTCTTGGCAGCACCCAGTCCGCCAATGCTGGCTGCGCGAGTAAACTGATCTTCCACCCTCAGCGACACGCCTTTTTGCAGGTTGGTAAAATAGCTGCCTACCGGCGCGGTCATGATCATAAAGCGGTAACTGTTGGCCGCACGTACCTCGAGGGTAGCCTCGGTGCCAATTACCAGGGGCCGAATATAAAGCGAATGGCCCCATTGCGAGGGAAGCCAGCCGTGGTCCAGCTCTATCAGCTGTCGGGTGGCCTGAATCATGATTTCGCTTAATTCGTCGAGAGCCATGATGGGAATGCAAAGTCGCTGACAGGAATCGTGCAGTCGTCTGGCGTTCCTATCGGGACGGAAGATCCGCACTCCACCATCCAGTCCACGAAAAGCCTTGAAACCGTCAAAAACAGTCTGCCCGTAATGCAGCATTGCAACCCCGGGCTCCAGCGCCAGTGCCTGGTAGGGATGAATCTCCGAGTTCTTCCAGGCGCCCTCCTCGTAAACCATGCTGAACATATGGTCGGAAAAAACACCGCCGAAGCTGAGCTTGTCAAAATTGACCTGGGATAGCCGGCTTTGCTCGACCAGCGTCACCGGGAAATCTGATAATTGCATGCCTGTCGACCCTTCGATTGTGACCCTTAAAACAGCAGCATGGACTGCCGGAAACGCGCGATGGTAACAGACATGCCCTCTTCCCGCACCGCTATCCATCGTCCTTAAGCTGACCTCGTTACAATGCTCGATAAAATGACATGACTGTCTTCATTACCGTCAATACCTGGCTTGATCTAAATCAATAATTCGGTTTTTACAGGATTTAACCTTATTATATGGATTAAATTGCCCTGGGGGCACTTCCAGATCATGGATCGCACCGCAATTGGAAAGCTCACTGCTGTGAGCAAATAACTATGCCAGCTTCAGAGATCGTCTTTGTATTGGTGGTACTGCTGGGTATAGCCATGCTGGTCACCGGTACCTGTCGCAACCTGCCGGTTCCGTTCACGGTAATCCTGGTCCTGATTGGCATGCTGCTGGGCTACCTTTCCCACGTGCTGCATTTCATGGAACCTCTACAGGACTTCACCTTAAGCCCTGAAATCATGTTATTCGTTTTTCTACCCGCACTGATATTTGAATCCGGGTTTGCGCTGGACGCACGCCAGATGATTAAGGATTTGCCGCCGATACTGATTCTCGCGATACCCGCGATGCTCATGTCCACCTTCGTTGTCGGCCTCGGGGTCTGGTGGGCACTGGATATCAAGCTCATCGTCGCCCTGGTGTTCGGCGCGTTAATCTCCGCTACCGACCCGGTCGCGGTGGTCGCGCTCTTCAAGGAACTGGGTGCCCCGAACCGCCTGAATGTCCTGGTCGAGGGCGAATCCCTGCTTAACGACGCTACCGCCATCGTGGCTTTTACAATTTTGCTCGGCATAGCCGTGGAAGGCGGCGGCATCGGCTGGTCCGATGCCGATAACGTATTCCTGGATTTCCTCAGGGTGTTTATCGGGGGGGCCTTGTTCGGCGCCTTCCTGGGATTCGTGGTGTGTGAATTGTTATATCGAATGCAAAGCGGAATCAGCGTTATTCTGACGTCTTCGATCATCATCGCCTACGCGAGCTTCGTCATTGCCGAACACAGTTTCCACGTATCGGGTGTTATGGCCGTGGTCGGATGCGCAGTTGCCCTGAGGCGATTCGGAGTCACGCGTTTTCGCCAGGATACAACCCATTCCATCCACGAGGTCTGGGAAGTCATCGCCCTGTCCTGTAATTCGCTGCTTTTTTTACTGGTCGGCTTATCGATCAGCATCGTCACCCTTTTTAACCAGCTCGGACCTATTTGCATTGCCATCGCCCTGGTGCTGAGCGCACGGGCACTGTCTATTTATAGCCTGGTTCCCCTGGCGGTAAAATGGTTCAAGTTGCCACACATCAGCATGGGCGAACGCCACATCATGTGGTGGGGCGGCCTCAAGGGGGGGCTCGCTATTGCCGTGGTGCTTTCAATCCCCAGCGATCTGCCGGAGCGCCAGTTCCTGTTCGAAGTCACGCTCGGAGTCGTGCTGTTTACCCTGTTGATCAGCGCACCCACGATACGCCCGCTGATGCATTTTCTCGGATTAAGCGAGTTTTCCAGGGGAGAAGAGCTGGAGTATCGAAACTCGCTCCAGGGTGCCGAAGAAACTTCCCAGAAATATTTGTCGAATCTGGCCGCGAGCAAAATCATCCCAAGTGGCGCGGTTACTCCTTTGCAGGAACAAATTCATCAAACCTTTTCCAGTGGTAGTGATGATGACGAAATCAAAGCGCACGAAAACGACGAATATTTTGGCGAATTCAGGGCTTATCGAGTGGAGCGAGAATCATTAAAATCGCTCTACGAGACTGGCGTTATCAGTCAGTACATTTATCTCGATATGAACAACAGGCTACATGCCGTGCAGGAGTCACTGCGCCTGGGTGAAGCCGGGATTGGAGAAGTCGACGAGTCGGAAGAGCTCACTCTGTTTCAAAGACTCGAGATTTTTGTGCTCGGTAAAATTCGCGAAAAAACCTGGCTTGCCGGGTGGCTTTCAAAATATCAGGAACAAAGGACGGTGCATCGTGTGCAACGCAACCTTGCGCATATCCTGGTAAGCGACGACGTAATAGCAATGCTTAGCCGGCAGGATGAATTGCTTGAAGACGCCAGAAACAACGTAATATCTGCCTACGAAGAACGCAAAAAATACTACCGTAAACAGCTGAAACAAATCAGAAAATATTACCCTAATTACTACCTGCAATTTCTCGAACGACTCACGACACGATCGATGATCAACAGTGGCTGGAACCGGGTAAAGTCCGAGTTTGCCCACGGTGATCTCTCTGCCAAGGGCTTCAACCTGGTGCAGTCCAAAGTAGAAGCGGTTTTGGCCGAGCTTGATGAATCACCGCTGATTTTCTCTAAAACGGTCAGCTCCATATCCGAATACCTGGAAGAAATAGACCTGTTCCACGATTTAACGGACAAGGATTTTGCGTTCCTTGAGGAAAATGCTTCGACTGTCACGTTTCTAGCCGGCGATACCATCATGGGCCGCTTTGAGGCGGGTATCGATTTCTACGTGCTGGTCGACG
>CAXMSP010000197.1:0-4831 GCA_964196225.1 uncultured Gammaproteobacteria bacterium
CGCCATGAATACAGCGCCATTGGCGCGAATTATAGTAAAACGGATAGTGATGCCCAGCGCAGTCGCGACCACACCCAGGTACACCAGAGAAAATATCGAGGTATGGTTAACCACCCCGGGTATCGGGTTTTCCAGCAAAAATGCCAGCGGCACCATATAAAGACTCGCACTCAGCATCGTAGCGGCCGAGGTTGATATGGGAGGTAGATGGATTAGACGCCTCGCGATGACCGTAGAAATTGCATAACTGCATCCAGCCACCATCACTGCTATCTGCCCTTTTAAACCGCCCAACCCCGCTTCTTTTATATCCCAGAAAACCAATACCAGGACGCCGATAAATCCAACAGTAACACCCACCGCCCTTGGCAGATTAATACGTTCATCCTCGCTGGTAAAGTGTGAAACCAGCAGTGCGCAAAATGTCCCCGTCGCCATCAGCAATGCCGATTCTGCGCTACTGATAAATTGCTGACCCCAACTGATTAAAAAGAATGGAACAGCACTGTTAAGCGCGCCGACGATGAAAATAAAGCGCCAGTATCTGGCACCGCGCGGAAATTTACTGCGGGTCGCGAAGGCGATCAGGATTAAAACCAGGGCTCCCAGGAAGACTCGCCAGGCAGCAATACTGACCGGCTGGAAGTCGATTAACGCGAGCGAGACAAAAATAAATGAACTACCCCAGATGGCTCCAACAATGAACAATCGTGAAATATCAAACGCGGTAGGTCGGCGAATCGCAGGCAACATCGTAGCAGTGTAGTGGATTACAGAAAGGAAGGAGGATTGCTATTATCAAACAGTAGAGTATCGCAAATTTAACTGCCAGTATCGATGAATAAATGCCTTTCGGCTTAGTAGCGGATGAAATGATCTGTAAGTGAACGCTTGTAAAGGAACTCCCGAAAAAACCTTTGAACAAAATACTGGTAGGACTCATTTCTATAATTTGGCCGTGGTGCTCGATTTTCAGGCTGTTCCCACAGGTAAGATGCCTCAAATCTGTCTGGCTCGGTTGTTGCTGTAGCGGCGACTGCCTTGCAGTATTCGGCGCTGGCATCTGGGTGCGAATCGAGACCTTCGATGATATACCCGAGGTACTCAGTTGAGGGTTTCAAGTACGGGGTGGAGAGATTGGTTTGATAAAAATACAGTGTTACCCCATCCTGTTCAACAAATGTGCGCCGGTATCTTTTGAGTACCGGTACAACTTCATAAAAATCCATTCGTGCGGCATCCCTGGCTGAGAGGGTGTAGAGAAAACCATGAAGCGATTCACCAGGCGCCTGTTCGGCGGAAGCGAACCCACATCCGACCCATCGCGACGGATGATTAAAGCGCAGGCCGTAATCCCTAAGTGTGAAGTGTTCCACTGCGAATGGAGTGATCCGCCGCTGCTTGAGCACGGTATCGCTGAGGTTGGCACCGAAGGCCAGATATTGAACCTGTTCGGAACCGTGTCCAAAAAGACGCGCCATGTTACAGGCTTCAAACAAAAGTCGCCAAATTATGCAACGAATCATGGGATGACTGGCTGATTAGTATTAGTGACACATTACTTAATCATGTTATTAGGGTCAATTGCACTTCCTGAATATTATTCATTTAAATTAACCTTCCTGGGCGTTCGATTTACATTTTTCACTGCTAACCCGCTGCCTACTCAACTTGATCACCGGGTGGGTGGGCTACGCTCTCGATAGCAGACTTTGAATTTGACGATCCCAGGAGATTCTCTTGTTTCACCATGGGTATCCGCTCAACCATCCTGGTGCAACCGGCTGCAGTTCTCTACCGCCGCCTCGAGGGTAAAACCAACGCGATACTGAATTTTGAAACTGAAAAAGAAGTATTTCTTACCCTGAGGGCACATGACATAGCTGCCCACTGCTATTACTACGACAAAACCTGTCGCATCGAGGCTTTCTACCAGGGACGTATATTGCAAACATGCGGGCTAGTTCAGGGTCCAGTTTTGCAATACACCGACGTCGATGAGAAAACCTCTGAACTCCACGATCACGCCGGTTGGTGTAATTTCATACAGGAAAAGCTCATTCGCAATTTGTCGTCCCTTCATTACCGGACGCCCATTGTCGATGAACACAACACTCGAGTTCGGATCGCTCGAGTAGAGATGACCGGTAAAGATCACCCTTGGCAGATCTCTACGCACATCGCTCGGTAATTCACTGAGGCTGGATACCTTGCGCTGCGTCACCCCGGTGTTTTGCAAGTCCTGCACAGACCCGGTGTTTTTCCCGGAGAGTGCTTTATTTGACAAGGTGTCCGGCTCGATGCGTTCCCACGCGGTGGTGTCTCCGCCTGTCGTCGTTGCGAAGCTTCCCGACTGCAGCAATTCAGGCCCGTTCGCTAGACCTGCGCCTGTTTCGCTGGTCCCGGCCGGTGTCGTACCTGGTTGCTCGGCTAGCAATTCATTCATCGATGCCGTGGTATCGATCTCCACGGCCATTTCGGTTGTATTGTCCGGGATTTCAACCGATATCGGCGCATCCACCGGGGTTATATCGCCCGAGACGATAGCCTGTTGATTTCCCCGATCTATATTTTCCGTCTGTGTTGGCGAAGACAGGTCGAGCAAAGATTGGCTCGACTTCATCCATACAACGAACAATGCTGCGTTCAATA
Organism: uncultured Gammaproteobacteria bacterium; assembly: GCA_964196225.1. Classification (GTDB taxonomy): domain Bacteria; phylum Pseudomonadota; class Gammaproteobacteria. Next base: position 2,653 of record CAXMSP010000197.1, read on the forward strand.
ATAAAGCACCGATTATGAAATAAGGCATGACGCGCCGCGGTTTCTGTACGCCGCCGGCTGGCAGAGCCAGTACCCGTGCCCCGGGCACTTCCTGCTGTTGCCGCTCCTGCTCCGATTTCGCTATCGCATCGAGAATGAATGACATGTCAGGCGCCCCCTGGATTACTGAGCCGGGGAACCGACTTTTCGTTTGCCGAATTCAGCTGGATCAATGTTTGCCGACCCGCGACACCGTCGGCCACCAAACCATGTTCGCGCTGGAATTCCCGTACCGCCGTAACGACATCCGTATCATAAGCGTTATGCACCCGCACCGACTTTACACCTGCAGCGAGCAGGTTCTTAGTCAACCAGGTCACGCCCGGGCCGCGGCTACCCGGTCTGATGATGGTATAGCCATGCGGCGAAGTACGCCATAGCAGCTGGTATTGACCCCGCCAATGTGCTTCCAGATCTTGCACCGTTACTGTTTCGATACCGTGAGCGAATGCCAGTGTCGCCTGCTCATCGTTCAGCGCAATCAATGTCGCGTGATACTGCAGACCCTGGTTATCCACCAATGTCAAAATTGCCGGCCGATTGCTACTCTCAAGACTGCCCAGATTGCCAACCCCCGAAAAACAGCGTAGACCCCGGTTAATCGCTTGCGTGCAAGGATTAGCGTTGTCTGTGACTAATGATATATCCCATTGATTGAACTGCGCTACATATGCGGCTGCCAAGGCATCGTCCCTGGCTATCGCTTCATCAGGCCACTGCGGCAACGCCTCGGGCTCCACGGCAACTGGCGGCTCGATGACAATGCCTGGCTCGAGTTCGATCGATCGCTGCGGCAGCACCATGGCTATTTCGCTATCGTTGGTATAAAGCAGCGCTGCTACGGCCACCGCCCCGACCAGCAACGCCGACGCGACGATCGATCCCCGCAACAACCACCGGGGTTGATACGATCGCCCCTGCACTTCCCTGGCCGCTTTACTGAGTATCGGGCCGTTTACCTTGCGCCGCGACTTCACATAAGCACCCAGCATCGCGCGATCGCATATAACGTTGATCAACCGGGGGATGCCGCCTGTCTTGTTGTACAGTTTGGAGAGCACCCGCGCCGAGAACACGGGTTCTCGAAGCCCTGCGACCGCAAGCCGGTGCGATACGTAGGCATTGATCTCCGAACGAAACAGCGGCTGCAAGTGATATCGCGCCGTGATGCGCTGCTCTACCTGCCGGAGTTCGGGGCGCGACAGCATCGTTTCCAGTTCTGGTTGCCCGAGCAGAATAATGCGCATCAGTTTCCGCTCATTGGTTTCGAGATTGGTAAGCAGGCGCAGTTGTTCGAGTACATCGACGCTGAGATTCTGTGCTTCGTCGATAATGACCACGGTACTACGCCCCTCCGCATGGTGCTCGAGCAGGTGGTGATTAATTGCGTCGACAAATGTTTTGACGCTGCGATCATGCCCCGGGCAGGCGATACTGAGTTCGTCACAGATGCTGCTTAGCAATTCGATGACAGTGACTTTAGGATTGAGGATAAACGCAACGTCGGTGTTTTCAGGTAATTGCTCGAGCAGACACCGGCACACAGTGGTTTTGCCGGTACCTACTTCTCCGGTGAGCAATACGAACCCGCTATCGCTACGGATCCCATATAGTAGATGCGCCAGCGCCTCGCGGTGCCGGGTGCTCATATACAGGAAACGCGGATTGGCCGCGATTGAGAAAGGTTCTTCCTTTAACCCGAAATACTTAGTGTACATGGCAGTCGATATTTGATGCTGCTGCGATTAAACCTGAAGTATAAAGTATAACGAAGAACAAAGACTCTTTTCTCGGAAGACCGGGGTTACCGAGTATCCGCTGCCAGGGGATTTGGCCCGAACAAGCCTATGGGTCTATTCTACTCCAGGCTCTGCCACCATTTCTGAAAAGCTTCCTCGCTGAAAGCAAGGACACTCCCCAGCTCACCACTGCGCTCCTGCCACAGCGGCAACGCCGCCTCGGGAACGGCGATCAGTAGAGGTATACCTTCGACAATAGTTTGCAGTATTTCATCGATCAAACCCTTGCCTTTTTGTTCTAACTCGCCAAATTTCTCCACCACCACCAGGTCCAGCCGGTCACTGATAGCATTACGAATAATGTCGGTAGTCTCTGCACGGGCCGATACGTCCAGGCCGCA
>CAXMSP010000198.1:0-12463 GCA_964196225.1 uncultured Gammaproteobacteria bacterium
TTGTCGGACAGCACCAGTATATTCTTGCGAATGGTAATGCGCAGTTCGTAAGGCGGCTTTTTCGGTTGCTTGCTATCTTGCGCACTCGGTGGGGGCAGGTTTAAATCGAGTATGGTGATATGGCTGAACACTGCCGTCATCAACAAAAACGGTACCAATACCACCATCAGGTTCATGAAGGCAGTAATGTTCAGCTCAGCAGCAGGATGCTTGCGTCTGTGTACCCGTTTTGACATTGGAGTACTTACTCAGCGCTGTTTTTAACGCGAGACAAATGATTGACGAACTTGACCACAGTCATCTCCAGACTGTCGACGATTTCGGTCGTCTTGGTTTGTAACACCGTGTAAAAGAACAGCAGCGGAATTGCGACAATGAGTCCAAATGCGGTTGTATTCATCGCCACCGATATACTGGTCGAAAGAATTTCCGCTTTCATCGAGGGATCGACCTGGGCGACTGCGGTAAACGCCTTGATCAATCCGATAATCGTACCCAGCAATCCCAGCAGCGTGGCGATATTGGCAAACATCGCGAGATAGTGGGTGCGTTTTTCAAGGCGTGGTATCGCTTCCATAATGCTTTCGTCCATCGCCGCTTCGAAGTCGTCCCGACGACGGGCAGACTTGTAGTGCTCGATGCCCTGCAGCAGGATCCGGCTCACCGTGGCGCTTGATTTGCTAGCGAGTTGGCTGGCACTGTTGACCTCACCTTTCGCCACCAATGGCATCAGCTTGGCAATCATGTGGCGATTTTTCGTTTTTGCAACGGTGAGGTGTAACCAGCGTTCCACGGTGATGGCAAGGCCGATGGCCAGAACAATCAGGATCGGGTACATGAATGGCCCACCGTCCTGGAAAAACCTTATTACTGTAATTAGCATTTCATTCATTGCGAGAGTCTCCGCGGTCTCTGGTCAACTGCCGGTTTATTGCAGTTTTGCCTTTGTAAATATGGCGTCGTGATAGTGAATTTTGCGTTTGAAAGCGGCCCGTTCGATAGGGGTCAGTTTTTGATCCATAATGCTTGTTATCGGTGGTGAAGAAATCTCGAAACGTTCCGCCGATTTCCATGGAACAATATATAAAACCCTGGGCAATTCCTTGTTTCCGGTTATTTCGGTGCCTTCCATCTGCAATCTTTCTTGAGCACTCACATAAGCACTACTTGAAATAGCAAAGATTACGAAAAATGCGAGCGAAAGTTTTCTCATTTACTTATCCCTGGGACTTTGTGGTGGTTGATTTCAAGCGTCGTTGAATGTCGACGATCCAGCCGGCAACCTGGGTATCTTCCTCGCTAACCAGGGCCTGGTATTTCTGATAATGCCGTAACGCCTGTTTTAGGTCCTGCAGGTATATATCAAACAGGATGCCGAGGTTCAGGTGTGCAGATGCATAGTCAGAATCGATCGCGATGGCGCGCTGATAGTGAGTACGTGCTTCGTTAAATTGCCCCTTTTGACGCTGCAGGATACCAAGGTGGTTGTGCGCGACCGCATCTTTATTGTTACGAGCGATTGCCTGCTTGAAGGCCTGTTCGGCGAGATCCAGTTGCTGCAGTTTGAAGTAAGCCAGCCCGAGATTGGTAAAAACATAGGGCTTTTCGGGCGCATCGTTGCTAATTTGAACCAGAAGCTTCAGTGCACGTTCAGTCTTACCGCTCTTTAGCGAAGCCAGTGCCTGCTCATAAAATTGCTGGTTAGCGTCAACTGGCTCTGATTCAGCCGCAGATACTTCAATCGTCGGCGAGGTTGCTACGGCAGGCTTCGGCGAAGACGCCTTGTCGGGACCGCTCTGGCAGGCCCCGAGCAGCAATACGACAAGCAATAGCGCTGCTCTGTTATTGAATATCGACATAAATATCGGTGCTCTCTACCCTGGCGTAGCGAAACGGCATGAGTTTACCCAGAGCCAGCAAACTCTTCTTCGTGGGTTCATCGTAAGTGCCGGCGGGAATGCGTTTGAAGTTGGCAAGGTGTATATCAATCGCTTTCTCTTCGAATGGAAAGGCCTGTTCCTCCAGCAACAATTCGTACTCTTCGAGTTGCTCTTCGTCCAGGCCCTTCGGTCTTTGTGAGTTCATTAACGATCTGGCGAAGTCATTATAGATTTCGGCAATCTGGAATGTAGCTTCGGTTGTTACCTCCTGGACCTGGTATTTCATTGCCCGGCTGTAGGCATCGATCGATTGCTGCATCAACTTTTTCTTTTTCTTGAGGCTGGTTTTTAACGGTATCGTTAGCTTGGTTTTTTTATAGGATCGATGCAGCGGCTGTATTAACTCCAGGCTGGCGCTAGCGGCAAGATATTTGCTGCGTGCACTACGTTCCGATTTCCCAGCGGCGTCCGCGCGGATAATATCATTAAGCCAGAAATTGCGGTTCTTGGTATCGTTTTTGGCGCGATAGGATTCAGCAATTTTATGACGTAATTCAATCGAACGCTCAAGTGGGTAAGGGTAGGCCTTGACATACTTCTTGTAGATCGCAATTGCCTGGTCCGGCTGACCGTCTTTCTGATACAGCTCGGCAGCACGCCACATCAGGTCTCGCTTGCGTTCGGCTGTGCCGGGAAGGTTCGATAACGCAAGTATCTCTCGAGCCGCGTTGGACTGGTTGCCATTTTTACTATAGGCGAGTGCAAGTTTCTCGGTGACACCACCGTTGAATTTTTTATCCCGGGGATATCGCTTGCGAAAAGCTTCCAGTTGTGCGATCGACGTTGGCCAATCTTCGAGTTGAATATACGCGGTAGCCGCGTCGTAGTCGGCTATCACGCGCTTGGGTGATTCCGGAACAACCTGCCCAAGCCGGGAAAAATTCTGTGCCGCGAGCAGGTGATTACCGGCATCACGTGCGAGTTCTCCCTGTTTGTAAATACTCGAGGCAATTTGCTCGCGCACTGCTTTTCTCTTCTTGTCCTGTTTTGGCAAAAAAGTCAGCAGTGTCAGATAAGAGGTTTCGGCCGCGGCGTAATCTGCGGTCGAAAACTGTGCATCAGAAAGTATAGTCCAGGCGGTTTGCCGGGCTGGTTTGTCGACTTTCTTGTTTTCAATCAGGCGGTTTGCCGACGCGATTGCTTCGGGGTAGTTCTTCCACTCGTAGAATTGTTGTGCGGTCTGGAGTTCAACCACCGATATTCTTGAGTCATCGGGATAAGTGGTGGTAAAGCGAACCGCGGAATTGATGCGCTTCTTGCGCAACGCAAGAATGTCGCTCGCGTTGGTTGTCTTGAACAGGGCGTCAAAGGCAATCAGTGCCGCATAGCCCGCCTCGGCACTGTTCTTGTGTGGTTCATAGTTATAGGCCGTTTTCTGGTACTCGTCGATTGCCTGCGGATATTGACCGGCATCGTACAGGCTTTCAGCGAGTAGAAAATTAATCTGTGGCGCGCCCGGATCATTCGGGAAAGATTTCAGGAAACGGCGATACCAATCTGCCGAAACCCGGTAATCTTTTGCTTTCTTGCTGGCACGGGCGAGCGCATGAAAATGGGTGGCCAGCTCTGTCATATGCAGCACCAGGGTCCTGGTTAGGGTCTGCTGGGTATTCTGTTCCTGCAGTGCCCAGTATTCGCTGTTTACGTCATAGCGGTTCACGAACGCGATCTTTTCTTTTAGTACTAAATCCGAATACCCGGCTTGCTGGAAGGTCTGGATGGCGCGCTGGTGAAAAAACGGCGTATGCGAAGAGTAGGGATACTGCTTGGTATAAGCCAGGAACAGATCCGAGCCGTCAATGATCCGTTTTTTATCGAGGTACAGCTCACCCAGATTCAGGTAAAGCAGTGGTTCGTAGGCGCGTTCGCCGGTTTCTTTGAAATAACTTGAAATATAATATTTCTCTTCCTGGTAGGAAAAACTAAGCGAGACAACGCGTAATACGTCGTCAAGAAGCTCCTGTTCGGCCCGGGGTAGCGATGGATTGAAACCAATTTCATTAATTTTATTTTGTGCGAGATTCAGGTCGAGTAACTGCGTATAGCTGGCCAGGGCCTCACGGTAACGACTTTGCTTGAACTGGGTCCAGCCATACTTGTACAGTGCCTTTTCGAAAAACAGCGAATCCGGATAATCACTAACGACCTTGCCGTAGGCTTGTTCCGCTGCCTGATATTCACGCGCGACGAACAGGTTTTCGCCACGGCGAAACTGGACTTCGTCCATGTATTGCGAATTGGGGTACTCGCGGGCAATTCGATTTAATGCAGCAAATGATTTTTCAACCTCTGCTTCGAGCGCATAAGCGCGTGATAGCTGGTACAGGATCATGTCGTTAGTTTCGCGCTGGGGATACTTCTCCAGGTACCCTTCGTAGATTCCGATCGCATGCAGTGCGTCTTGTTGTCCCAGTTGCTGGGTTGCCTCGTCATCCGAGATCTGGTTGTCCATGCTGGATTCGAGTTCTAGATCGGCCAGGCGGCGCAGTTCATCGCCGGTGCCTCCGCCCTCGGCGGTAATGGCCACCAGGTCGCGAAAACTTTGAATAACCTGTTGGGGATCGACTTCGAAACTGGCCTGTGGCTCCAGTTCCGCAGTCTCCAGCAAGGGCGGCACATCCTCCAGGTCCGCAATCGTCGGGCCGAAATCGACTCCGTCGGAACCGCAAGCGACCAGTGCTGCGACAAACAGCATGATTTGTAAGCGCAGGGCCAGGGTTCTAATCATTGCTCTGCCGCCATCCTGTCATAAAGTTTGGCCAGTTCGAAGCGGGCATTCAGGCGCAGTTGCACGATGTGTTGCTGTTGTTGGCGAATAGCATTAATCGCCATTTGATTGATAAGTTTTTCCTGCGCTGTTAACAAGGTTGTGACCCTGTTGCGCAGATCTCGGATTCGTTGCGTTTGCCCGTTGATACGACCCTCGAAAAAACCGAATTCCATGTCGGTTCGCTCGCTAATGCCGCGCAAGTCCTTAGCCCTCTGTTCAGATTCGGATAATGCTCGATCCAGCAGGTTCAATTGCTTATTCGATTTCCAGAATCTAACTGGAAAATCGGTAGCCAGCTCGTAGTTTAATAATCCTGACAACAGCCGGAACATATCTTGCTGGTAAGTCGTGTTGCGTTCAGGCGCAAGCTTATCGATTGCCGAGGCAACACGCTGCAGTCGCGACAAATGCTCCTGCTCCTCCGGGGTTGCGAGTGCCGCGTAATCCTCGTTCGACTCAATTGCATAAACCCGCGTGGCAAACTGGTTCCTGCGCTCCCGCAGCAGTTCGAGCTGATCGAAACTGCTGGACTGCTGCAGCCGCGGTAAATTCTGCTCGAAACCGCGGCGACGCTCCTCCAGCATCAGCTCCAACGCGGGAAAGTTGGTGCCCCAGTACCTGAGCGAGTTGCGGATATCGAGTAATTCCTGGTAGCGTTTAATTTCACGTTGAAACTCGGTCGAAGCCAACAGGATATGCAATTGCGGGGTCACGTCTGAACTTGGGGGCAAACGCTGCAGGCTATTGCGATCGTAGAGAATTGCGTTTTCACGCAATGCCGCAATTAATCCATCATTCTCTATCGACTTGATCGAGTTATCGAGTACCTGCAGCTGTAAATCAAATTGCTCTGCCGCAATTTGATAGTGACGTACCGCGAGCTTGTCCTTACCCGATTCGGCATAGTTGGTGGGAATTGCCAGGATCGCTTCCTGTGTCGCTGCATCTACTGCATTACGCTGCAGTAGCACACGCCAGGGGATCATTGCCTTGTCGAATTGCTCAAGCCGGTACCATGCCCAGCCGGACGCGAGTAACGCCTGATTGCTCAAGGGCCCTTCAAGTCGGATACGAGACAGGCTCTCCAGCGCGGGCTCAGGCAGTTCCATGCGCAGCTGTTTGAGTCCGAGTGACAGATTTGAGCGATCGCGCAGCGCGTGAAGTTCGGGCGACTGTGATTCCATTTGCCCAATTTTTTCGAGCAGGGCCTTACCTGATTCGTAACGATCGTCCTCGATGAGGGTCACAGCCAGGTTGTAGCGTGCGTAGATTTTCCAGATTGATTTCGAATTGATTTGGTTACTGAGATCTGCGGCCTGGTCATATTCGCGCGCGCCCAGGTAAAGATTGGTGAGCAAGTACTTTTTTTCAGGCTCGACGCTGCCAGGAAGTTGATTGTTGATACGTGAGAGCAGGTCAAGAGCCTGTTCATCGTACCCCTGTTCGTAACGCAAGCGTGCGAGGTTGAACCAGATCCTGTTTTGCACCGAATCCGAAATCTCGGCCGTTAGCAGGCGCGCAAACAATTCACGTGATTCCTCGTAAAGTCCGTACCCGTAATACAAATCGGCGAGCAGCAAGTGAGCCTCGTTGACCTGACTGCGCGTGCGCGGTCTTTCCTCGGCGATCATCAATTGGGTGATCGCCGACAGCCTGCTGTCCTGGAAAAACTGGTAAAGCGCGCGTCCGTAATCGAGGTCTTCGACCCGGTGTTCCTCCAGTTGCACAGCGTATAGCTGGCCGCAGACACAACTCAGCAGTAGCGCGTAAAGCAGACGGTTAATGCTGCTTGATACACGCCCTGTGTTATGTCGATGGCGTTTATTCCCAAACACGCACATCAAATTGGGGCTGTTCCTTACCGGTGTCATCGGCAATCATGAACTCCACAAATTGCGGTTCGGTCGTTTTTTCTATCACTACTGATTCACCGAGACGGTAGTCTCGACCTTTGGGTCCGACCCCGGTGAATATTATGATGATCTCGTGCTCACCCGAAGGCAGGTTACCGATGTAAAGGCGCTGCACGCCGCCGCGCTTGAGCGCGGCCAGTTCACGCTCTGTGTATAGGTGATTGGCGGTGTTCTTGTCATCAATTTTCAGCTGAATAGAATCGAGACTGAACAGGGCGCCAGCGTTCATCGACAAGAAAACGCTGAACTGCGTGTTCGATGGAAACAGCAGGTCTTCCTCGAGAATGAACAGGTCGCGGTTTAACGACAGCACTTCTTTTTTCAGGGCTTCGATATCAGTATCGAGCGATGTTTCCTCGGTGGTGTCTTCGTCTAGTGGCTCGGCATCCGTTTCGGTTGCTTCATCCTGTTGCGAAATCTCGATTTCACCCTCGATCAGCTCGGAGGAATTTTCCTGTGCCGAAGCCGGAAAAGCGAGGTAAACAAGAAGGATGGCAGTAAGGCAAATAGTTTTCATAGGTCTGCTGATTTCATGAACTACTGTATTTTGGCTTCAGGGTCTTCAAAGCCTGAAGAATAATGAACCTTTCCGGCGTTATCGATAACGATAGCGTCGAATCCTTCCAGGCTCTCGATCATTGCAATACCATCAATCGCGCCCAGAATGAAAATACTAGTAGATAAAGCGTCAGTTGCCAGTGCATTAGGGCCAATAACGGTAGCACTCCAGCTCGCCGTCGCAGAACGCCCGGTGGAAGGATTGATAATATGATGCACACGGTTGCCGTTCTCGATAAAAAATCTCTCGTAATCACCAGATGTCGAAATCGCGCTTTCACTGAGCGGCAGGCGCAGTGCAATGCCCGCAGGATCGCGTGGGTGCTGGATACCGATGACCCAGGGATGCCCTTCACGATCTCCAATAATGCGGCTGTCACCACCCGCGCTGACCAGGGCTTTGGTGATGCCACACTGGCGGACGATATCGACTGCACGGTCGATGGCGTAGCCCTTGGCGATGCCGCCAAGATTGATACGCACCGAGTCGTTGTCAAACTGAACTTTATTGCCCGAAATCATAATATGATGATAGTCGATAGCCGGCAGTTTCTCCGAGATAGATGCATCGTCAGGCTGCTGACGTTTGCGATAATCGTAGGCATAGCCGATGCTGGCATAGGTGATATCGAATGCACCCTGTGATATTTCCGAAAAATGAATCGATTTCCTGATCAAGTGCATCATTTCATCGCTGATTTCAACGGCACCGATGGCTGCGTTATTGTTAATGTAGGTGAGTTCGCTATCGTCTTTATACGAACTCATCAGCGCTTCGATGCGACGCATTTCGGCGAAAACCCTGTCGCTGCATTCATTCGCAGTGGCGGTTTCTTCATGCCAGAGCTCGACCGAAATCCGGGTGCCCATGAGGTCGCGCTGCTGTTGATGCCAGTCCGCGAGCGCGGGTGTCTGGCTGAACAGCTGTAGGGCCAGGAAGACGAGCGGGGCTAAAACCTGCTTAGGCAAACCAATGGTTATGCCTGCCAGATACTCCGACATGGAAAGTGCACCTAAATAGGTAGCTTATACCAAAGAACCAAATGAAATAAAGCTGTCCAGGTTTGCCTGGTTACCCAGGCCGTGATTCGGAAAAATGCTGGTGAAGGCGGTTGTATTTCCGGGCGACACCTGTCCGTTCACGGCCATATAGTTAAGCATGACCATGTTGACCAGCAGGTTGACGTTATTCGCCGCGGGCGTGGCCGAAGTGACTACGGAGGCGCCTGCATTCATGCGCCCGATCTGGCGTGTGCCGACCAGGGTAGGCGCCGTCGGGTTGAACAACAGGAAAAACGAACAGGCGGTCGAGGAATTATCCCCGGTCCATTCGCCTTTACCGCCGCCGCCGAGGGTGATATTGCCGTTGCCGTCGGTACCGCCGTTTGGCGCCGCGGTATCGTCAGTGTTGCCGTTACTGGCTACCGAACCGTCGCTGAAGACGTAAATCATCAGCGGAGACGCCAACAGGCGCGCATATTCGAGACAGGCGCCGATGCAGCGCCCGGCCCGTAGATCCCGGTTTTCGCCGGCGATTCGATCGCCGGTGTGATAATCGTAGCCGCCCATGGTGATGCAACCGCCGGCGGCGTAACCATTCATGACCATTTTCATGACCGAGGCGGTTTTCCTGAACTCGCTATCGTTGGCCAATTCGGTTGCCGAAAAGATCGGACCGGCGATGTTGATATCGAGTGTCGGGTCGACTTCGACACCGGCAAAGCGGTCAGCGATGTCGGAGGCCTTGAGATATCCGCAGCGCACCAGGTCCTTGACGACGTCGTCATTGGTCAAACCGGTGTCGATGGTGCCCAGCTTGAGTTTCTTGTGAGTGATCCGGGTGATGGATTCCATTACCGCGGTGACGTCGTCTGGTCCCAGGATTGTTGTCAGGTCGCCGACGTCCACGAGTCCGGTAACGTCGCTGGGACGATCTACCTTGGTGGGTTGAAAATTGGGGTCGATGTACATCGCCGGCGCCATCGAGTTGCCGCCCGAGATGCTGCTGCGTGAACCAACCAGGTCGACCACGCTGCCGCGCGCGCCGGTCATCGCCAGCGGGTAGAGCGGATTATGCGGATTGTTGCCGGTGTCGTTGTCCGAGCGCGCCGGGATTACGGCGCCATCGACCTGGCCGATCGCCGCACTGGCTTTCTCGAGGATGCCGAACAGCATCGGGCTGTCGGCGTGGAACATCAGGTTCAAGTCACTATTGGTAAAGTCTCCGTTGCTAGCGTTAAGCAGCGTCACCCCGGTGTCATCCTGGCCGGGCAGCATATCGCCTGGCAGGCCGAGTTTGCTGTAACCCGCCGTCGACAACAGATCCATCTGGCCGCCGCCCTGGCCGACCAATACGTTGGAGCCTGAAAAATTAGCGCCTCCGGCCAGGTCAAAGCTGATAAAGGGTACGCTTTGGCCGGAACCGACACCACCCAGGATGCAGCCGATATCGGTGGCAAGGGCGTCAAGGTCGGGTGCGACCCCGGCGCGCGCCATGTTGGGATTCGCGAACATACTGAAGGCGCCGGCCGAGAGCACGGTTGCCGACCCGGTCATCATGCCCTGGCGGATAAATTGCCGGCGAGTGACGGGACGTCCGTGGTCTTCGTACAACAACGGTGCTTCGGGTGGGACGTATTGGTTCTTTTTGAATCTGGCCATGATATTCGAATCCTATTGTACTAGCATCACCGCGCCACCTGTGGCAACGGCACATGCTGCTTTAACGATTTGGGCGGTTCTTGGGACCGTATCTATTGGTGTACAAGTAGTCGCCGGTGCTACCGGGGTACAGCTAAGCATTTCACTGATCAGGCTGTCATAGGCAACGATATTTTGTCCTGTATCCAGGTTCTGGCTCGCCGGTGAGCTCAACAAATCCGCCACTTCCAGGTCCGCTGGTTGCGAATTCAGGTTGTTCGCAGCCGTAATCTGATCAACGTTCATAGCCGCAGTCAGTAACGGATCAATAATCGCATTGCGCTGGGCTTGCGTGGTAAATGCCGACTGCGCGCTGTTACTGAAATTGAATCCGGGGAAGTATGCGGCGCGGGAGATATTGTTACCGACCCTGTCATCGACCAGTTCGCTACAGGAGGTCAGCGAGAGTTGCGCGATCGCCATCTGGTGCGAGGGCAGGAAGGCACCGATCGCCTCGACTGTCGGCAACTGCTGCATGTAGTCGGCGTAAACTCCGGCGACTGCTGCGTTGGTTACCGGCACGCCGGTAATCTCGGCGATGGTCACATTGATTTCCTGAAAGGTGCGCATGCCGATATCGGACTCGACCGGATCGGCCGGATCGCCCGATGGTCCCGGGTCGGCAGCTACCGTCGGAACGATGTCACTAAAGGCCTTGGTGACGCCGTTGAAATCCTCGAAGGTCAGGAAGAACTCGTCGCTAGCGGGACCTTTTTCGAGCGAAATAATGGTGCCCTTTGGAGACAGCTCCTGGCCAGTCGCCGGATCGTAGGTGGCGGCGATGACGCTGGTGTCGAGGTTGGAATATGACTGGCCTGCGAGCGCCTCCTTGCCGTTAATGCCGATACGCAGGCCCTTGATGCTTATGTCTGTGCTCGGAGCACTGCCATCGAGGGTGACAAACGTGGGCTTATTGAACAGGTAACTGTAGCTGTCGAACTGGGCCACCTCGAACACGATAAAGCTGTTGGGATTACCGATTTCGCCCAGATGATGGCCGACATAGAATAGCAGCAGGAATTTCTGGCCGACGCCGAGGTCGAAGTTCTGCTGAATATCCGGTTCGGCAAGCGCCCTACTGTGCAACGCGACCATTTTAACCTGACCCATCCACGGGCGGTTACCTGAAATTTCGTTGCCGAGGATGAAGGCGAAGGTATCGTCCCAGACATTTGCGATCGGTAATCCCGCCGCGGTATCGGTCAGGTTATTGACCCGTTGGCCGTTGACGTAAATGCTGCGGCCAGCGCCATTGCCAAGGCTATCCAGGGGATCATAGTTGATCACGACATGCTGCAGGCTGGCTTGCGCCAACTCTTCGTCGTCTTCCCCGGTGGACATAACGGGTTCGCCGTTCGGTGCCGGAATAACTGCGTCAATCCGGTTGAATGACTCGTAGTTGTACATGTCCTGACCGAGCGTGAAGTTACGCGAAAGGTCACCGCCAGAGTAACTGACGATATTGGCGTCTTCCTGGGTGACGTTGTTCGGGATAACCCAGGCCTCGATGGCATATTCACCGGTATCCTGAAGATAGGTATAGATCTTGTCGCTGCTGATGGTATCGGCCTGCGCCCGTCCGCCGGTGAATTCGAGGCCATAGCCGCCAACCCAGTTGACGCTGCCGATCAGGGACAGGTTGATCGAATCACCAACACCGCTAGTGTCGTACGCGGTCAGGCCAGAGCCGGTTTTGAATTCCCAGATGGCGAATTGATTGGTTTCAGCGCGATTACCACCCGAGGCGATAATACCTTCACCGAGGGTCAGTGCCTTACTGGTGACCAGGGTGGGGTCGATCGACGAAACCGCAATGCCATTAGCAAAATCCGTGATCCTCTGCACCATCAGCGTTTCGTCGGGGCCGCAGGTGCTCCAGCAGTTGTGCTGTTCGAACAGGCGCAAGGCCAGTCGCGAGTTAGCCGGCGTATCGATGTCCATTTTAGACTTGGCGGCCTCGTAGGCAACATCAACATCGATGTGGGCAAAAAACGGCGCCTGCGCCAAACCCGGGCCTTCGTTGTGGCAGTTCTGGCAGTTATTGAGGTTAATTAGCGGATTCGTGCCCTCCACCAGCGGATACACGGTATTCGCGAAACTGGTGCCGTTGGTGCCGACCGTGGTCGCGGAGGCGGGAAACGACTTGGAGTCGCCCGGGTCCCTGATATTGGCCGGAGCGGTCAGATTGATCTGGCGCGCAACAGTGCCGCCATTGGCCGCATTTTTCCAGTCGTCGATCCAGTTCTCTATCAGCGTGGCGCAGATCGCGGGATTGGTCTCCCAGCAAAAGTGGTCATTGCGGAGTTTGTCGACAAATACCGCGTTCACCGGATTAACCGTCGTCATGTTCAGAAGCGCTGGATCCCGAGCCACGGTCGCGTCGTAGGCCACGTTAACATTAGAGGTATCGAAGAATAACGGGGTAACCGGAGAACTGGCTTCCGAGTTGTGACAGCCGCCGCAGCGGGTTGAGTCGGTCACGTTCCGCCACAGGTAGTACTGGAAATTACTGACAGCGATGTCGCGCGCTGCCGAGCCGGTGTAGGCGAAATTGTTGGCGCTGTTACCCAGGTTCGGGTTAG
>CAXMSP010000199.1:0-14390 GCA_964196225.1 uncultured Gammaproteobacteria bacterium
TGACTGGATTCGTATCATCGAACAAAAACTGCCGGGCGGGGGCAACGTTGGACTGCGCATCGATATAACCGAAACCATGCGCATCGAGGCTGAACTTGAGGAAGCACAACGCATCGCCAGGATCGGCAGTTTTCGCTGGGACGTAGAGCATGACAAATTGATTTCCTACTCAAAGGGGTACTCAAGGTTATTTGAATACTCGTTAGAATTACAAAAAACGGCAACCCCAAATTGGGAAGAGAAATTTATTCACCCGGATGATTTAGATAGGGTACGAGCTGCTTATCAGTTGAGCGATAATTCAGGCGACGTGACCGAGGTGGAATATCGTGTTCTGACTCCCGATGGAAATGTCGGATATGTGATCGAACGCCTGGTGCCATCGCTGTGGCGTGACGGGAAAGTTGTCGAACAGATAGGTACCGTTCAGGATGTGACCGAATACAAGCGCATCGGAGCGGAACTCGAGGCAGCGCAAAATATCGCCAAGATCGGCAGTTTTCGCTGGGATCCCGAAAACAGTCGAATGATTACATGTAGCGATGAGTTCGCGCGGATCTTCGGCAGGCCGAAAGCAGAACTACTTGCGATGATTGAGGCAGATACTTTCTTTGCTATACATCCCGATGATCTGGAGAGAGCCAGACGGGACTTCGCGCGCGCGGATAGTGCTGACGGTTTATCTGAAATCAGTTTTCGTGTTGTGCGTCCAAATGGCGATATTCGCCATGTTGTCGAGCGCGGCGATACCTCGGTTCGGCATTACGGCAAAGTTATTGAGCAGTTATGGACGGCTCAGGATGTGACCGAATCCAGGCATAAACAGGAAGAGCTTGAAAATGCCGAGCGGCTGGGGAAATTCGGTAGTTTTCGGTGGAATCTAAATCGGCATAAGCTCATATCCTGCTCACCAGAATTTGCGCGAATATTTGGTTACAGTGAGGATGAAATTTTCGATCTTCCCGGTGATTTCTGGATTCAGGCTCACCACCAGGACGACCATGAAAGGATCATTGACTATTTGAACAATCTTGATCCCTCGGTTAATCCGTATGAAATTGAGTACCGAATCGTGACACATGGCGGTGATGTTAGACACATCCACGAGCATGGTGAAGCTATATGGGATTCCGGTGAAGTAATAGAACTCAGGGGCTCGGTCCAGGATGTTACCGAATCCAGGCAATTCGAAGCTGAGTTCGAAGCGGCACAGCGGATCGCCCGGACTGGCAGCTTTCGCTGGGATACGATAAACGGGAAGATGATTTCGTGTAGCGATGAATTTGCAGGAATATATGACCGCTCGAAGTCATACCTAATTTCTGACGAATCGGGGATGATTGAGAGCGTTTACCCGGATGACCGTGAGCGCGTATCCCAGGTCTACCAACAGGCGGATATTGATGGTGCTTACGAGGTTGGATTTCGCATATTGCGACCCGACGGAGAACTTCGCTACGTTTATGAGCGGGGTGATACGGCGCTGGAACTCGACGGTAAAATAATTGAACAGTATTCGACGCTGCAGGATGTGACCGAGTCCAAGCGGATCGAGGCGGAACTTGATGAAGCACAGCGTATTTCGGATGTCGGTAGCTTTCGCACGGATTTCGTGAACGACCGGTTGGTTTCTTTTTCACCGCAATTGGCCAGGATTTACGGATTGAGCGCTAACAAGTTCGATGCGCAAAATCCTTATTTGCTGGAAATCGTACACCCTGAAGATCGCGAACGAGTCGACTCCACTTATCAGCAAGCACGACTCACCGAAGTAGGCGAGGCTGGAGATGTTTTATTCGAAATTGAATACCGGATTATTCGTGGTGATGGTGAAGTTCGAAATATCCTGGAACGCGCAGATACCTCAAAAGTAACCGATGGCAAGGTAACCGAAGTCATCGGTACGTTGCAGGACGTGACCGAACGCAAGCTTATAGAATTCGAAAAGCAGAAGAACGAGGACATGCTTGAAGCGTCGATACAAAATGTGCCGGGCGGATTCCTGGTCGTCAACGCCGACGGGATCATTGAGCGCTTCAATCGCCAGTTCTTTGATTTGTATCCGGAACAGCAGTTCTTTATCAATGAAGGGATCCCTTTCGAGCGTTTCGTTCAGCATGGCATCGAGATGGGTGTGTACCAGGAGGCGCTCGAAGATCCGGAGGGCTGGTTGCAGCAGCGGTTGCTACTGCATAAAACAGAGAGTTTTGAAGCGCTCGATCGTCTGACCGATGGACGCTGGATTCAGATCGCTCTGCGCCGCCTGCTGAATGGCACCCGGGTCGGGATCTATATCGACGTGACCGAACTTCAACAAGCGCGTGAATCGGCGGAACGGGCCAACCAGTCAAAATCGGATTTCCTTGCTTCGATGAGTCACGAACTGCGAACGCCAATGCACGGTATCCTCAGTTTTACCGAACTCGGACTTAAACGACTCGATTCATTGAGCCAGGAAAAACTGCGCCAATACCTCGAGAATATCCAGATCAGTGGTACCCGCCTGCTTTACCTGTTAAATGATTTGCTTGATCTTTCCAAGCTCGAAGCTGGCAAGATGCAGCTTGACGTGAGCCCGGTAAACCTGGCCGAACTGATAGATTACTGTATCAACGAACAGGATTTGCGTTTGCGCAAAAAGAACCTTAGTTGCGTATTTGAACCCGTTATTGACGATTCGGAATGTGTCTGTGACCGCAACCGGATTATCCAGGTAATGGCGAATATTATTGCCAACGCGATCAAATTCAGTCCCGAGGCAGGAGAGATTCAAATTGACCTCGAGCGCGATGAAAGCGGGTTCCGGATCCGGGTTTCAGACCAGGGGCCCGGCATTCCCGCATCAGAACTCGACGAGGTGTTCGACAAGTTTTACCAGAGTATCAGTAATCGAAATCAGCCTGGCAGTACCGGCCTGGGTCTTTCAGTATGTCGCGAAATTATCGAATTGCATCGAGGGCGTATCTGGGCGGAGAGTAATCCGCGGCAGGGCACCAGCATTCTGTTTGAGATTCCGTTGCAACAATCCCAGGATTAACTGTCTCGTTTATTTTTCGGTTAACACTTTTTCGAGCGCTTCAAGCGCAGCTTGATCGAGGTCAGGAACCTTAAGCTGATCGCCTTTCTTGTCGCTCAGCTTTTTAATCGTAGCCTCGGCATCAAGACAGGCCTGGTGCAGGGCTTTGGTCTGCTCGATTAATGTTGCAGCGCTTTGCAGGGTTGATTTTTTCGCTTCCAGATCGGCTTCCAGCTTCGATTTCTCCTTGCGCATCGACTGAAGCCGAGACTCGGCCTGCCCGCGTAATTTAGCCTCGTCCATTTTCTGCTTTTTCAGGGTTTTCAGTTTGCGCACCACATTCTCCGGAGTGTCGGCAAGCGACTTGGAGATTGCCTTGAGCTTATTCTGCTTGTCCGTCACTTCCGCCCTGGCTTTTTTTAATGCCTCGGCATTGTCAGCCTTGCCGGTGGCAAGTTGGCGCTCCGCCTGTTCGCGCGCTATATCAGCCGACTCGACCTTGTCGTCGGCCTCGCTGCGAGACTGCTCGGCAGATTCCGCGCGCTGCTTGTACTCGTTGACTTGCTGTTCAGCCTGGCTGCGGGTTTCCTGGATTTCGATATCCGAGTCACGTGCGCGTTGAATTGCCTGGTCTAACGCCGCCTTGAGTTCGGTGGTACTGCATTCGGCGTCGAGTCCGAGCGCGTCTGCAGCTGCGCCCATCAGGATTTGCTTGCTTATTGCAAGGTCTTTCCAGACCTGCAGTTGGATATCAACATCTTGTGCCACTTGTTACCTCTTAGCCAGAAAAATTAGTAAGGAAATTTGGCGGCATATTCTAGCCCATGAAAGCCCGGAAAAATAGAGTAAAGCAGGTGATATTATCGCTTTAGATCGGGTAGAATGCGCGTTTTTCCAGGCAAGAGCGATTAAGGTGGAGACAAATCATATTTTTCAGCGGATTGATGACTTGAAATCACGCATCGAATTGCTACGGGGGTATCTTTGACTACGACCAGAAATGCGAGAAACTGGAAGAAGTCATGCTCGAGCTGGAAAATCCTGACGTCTGGAGCAATCCAGGGCATGCCCAGCACCTCGGCAAGGAAAAGGCCAGCCTGGAAACCGTAGTTTCCGGTATTGACCAGAATTTACAGTTGCTGGGCGACGCTTCGGAATTGCTCGAGCTTGCCATCGTGGAAGACGACTCCGCCACCGTGGACGAGATCGAGGCCGATCTTGATGGTGTCGAGAAAGCAGTCGCCGAGCTCGAGTTCAGGCGCATGTTTTCCGGTGAAATGGACGAAAATAATGCCTTTCTCGACATCCAGTCCGGCGCTGGCGGAACCGAGGCACAGGACTGGGCTGAAATGCTGTTGCGCATGTACCTGCGCTGGGGTGAGGCCAAGGGTTTCAAAACCGAGCTGATTGAAGTGTCTGAAGGCGATGTGGCAGGCATCAAGAGCGCCACGGTGCGATTCGAGGGTCCTTATGCATTCGGTTGGTTGCGTACCGAAACCGGTGTGCATCGGCTGGTTCGCAAATCGCCGTTCGATTCGGGTAATCGTCGTCACACCTCGTTTGCGTCTGCTTTTATTTCCCCGGAAATTGAGGACGACATCGATATCGATATCGATCCGTCCGACCTGCGCATCGACGTATACCGCGCTAGCGGTGCCGGTGGGCAGCATGTCAATCGGACCGAATCGGCGGTACGTATCACGCATTTGCCGACCAATGTAGTGGTGCAGTGTCAGAACGATCGCTCACAACACAAGAACAAGGCGACTGCGATGAAGCAGCTCAAAGCCAAGCTGTATGAACTTGAGATCCAGGTGCGCAACGCCAAGGCACAAAGTATTGAAGATTTGAAATCCGATATCGGCTGGGGCAGCCAAATTCGGTCTTACGTGCTAGATCAGTCGCGCATCAAGGACTTACGCACCGGGGTTGAAACCGGTAATACCCAGGCCGTGCTGGATGGCAGCCTGGATCAGTTTATCGAAGCCAGTCTGAAGAGTGGCGCCTAGTAAATATAATTAGGACAGGTATAGAAATGACCGAGCACAGCGACGCTGAGCATAATAACGAAGCTTCAGAGCACGACGAAAACCGCTACATCGCGCAACGGCGTGAAAAGCTGGTCCAGTTGCGTGCGCAGGGGCAGGCATACCCCAATCATTTTGAGCGTGAGCATTTGGCCGCAAAACTGTTTGAACAGTACGCAAATCTCACGCGCGAAGATCTCGAGGCGCAGACGGTCGAGGTAAGCCTGGCGGGTCGCATGATGTTCAAGCGGGTCATGGGTAAAGCCAGTTTCGCTCAGCTGCGGGATATGAGCGGCACGCTGCAGATATTCGTGCAGCGCGAAGCCGTTGGTGAAGAGACATACGAAGCCTTCAAGCACAGCGATATCGGTGATATCTACGGCGTCAACGGGGTATTGTTTTTGACCAAGACCGGTGAGCTCACGATCAAGGTCAAAAAAATTGAATTGCTGACCAAGGCGTTACGCCCGTTACCGGAAAAATTCCATGGTCTCACCGACCAGGAACAGAAATATCGCCAGCGCTATATCGACCTGATCATGAACGAAGACTCGAGGCGCGTGTTCGCTATCCGCAGCCAGACAGTCAGTTTTATTCGCAATTACATGATCGAAGCGGGATTCCTCGAGGTTGAAACTCCGATGATGCAGGTGATTCCGGGCGGTGCTGTGGCGCGTCCGTTCATTACCCATCACAATGCGCTCGACATGGAACTGTACCTGAGGGTTGCGCCCGAGTTATACCTGAAGCGCCTCGTGGTCGGTGGCATCGAGCAGGTTTTCGAGATCAATCGTAATTTTCGCAATGAAGGGCTGTCGACCCGGCATAACCCGGAATTCACGATGCTCGAGTTTTACCAGGCTTACGCGGATTACAATGACTTCATGGATTTGACCGAGGATATGATGCGCCGGCTGGTACAGGAAGTTCACGGCACCACGAAACTGGTCTACCAGGGCGAAGAATTTGATCTCGAAAAACCGTTTACCCGCATCAGCGTGGCCGACGCCATCATCCAGTTTAATCCCGGGCTTGATCCCGCACAGCTCGAAGATCTCGAATACTGCCGGCAGGCTGCAACAGATCTCGGCATCAAGCCCGAGGCAGGCTGGGGTGCTGGAAAATTGCAAATTGAAATCTTCGAAAAAACGGTCGAAGCCGAGCTCATGCAACCGACCTTTATCACCGCCTATCCAACCGAGGTCTCGCCGTTGTCACGTTGTAACGACGAAAATCCTTTTATAACCGATCGCTTCGAATTTTTTCTTGGCGGACGCGAGCTGGCCAATGGATTCTCCGAGCTCAACGATCCGGAAGAACAGGCGGCCCGGTTCCGGCGCCAGGTCGAGGAAAAGGAGGCTGGCGACGAGGAGGCCATGCATTACGATGCGGATTACGTGCGCGCACTTGAATATGGAATGCCGCCGGCAGCGGGTGAGGGTGTTGGTATCGACCGACTGGTCATGCTGCTCACCGATTCACCGAGCATTCGCGATGTAATCCTATTTCCGCATATGCGCCCCGAGTAGAATACTAGGGTGCAGACCCAACGGATTATTTTTGCTGGAATGCCGTAGATACGTCCATGTAGGCTCGCGTCCGGAGTGCCGTATCACAACATCCCTGTTGCACAGCGTCCAACCAAAATAATCCGATGAGTCTGCGTCGCCAATATGTTTGTCCTCTTTCCCATCATCCCGGCGCCTACGCGGCCCGCCCGAGCCGGGATCTCGTAATGGCCGAGCTCTGCTAAATTTTAATTTTCTTTTGAAGTAGGGCTGAAATTCTTCAGAGTGCTAAACTCAGGCTCCATGGAAACTCTAGCGATTGGTTCCACATTTCATGCCTATGTCGTAATGGGGTTGGTTGTACTGGCGTTGATTCTGTTTGCCAGTGAGCGAATTCCGCTGGCTTCGTCGAGCTTGCTCATCCTGGTGCTGCTTGCGTTACTGTTCGAGGTTTTTCCTTATAGCGGCAGCGCTGGGCCGGTACGCGCAAGTAGCCTTTTCCTCGGCTTTGGGCACCAGGCCCTGGTGGCTGTTTGTGCCTTGATGATTGCCGGCCAGGCGCTGGTGCGCACCGGTGCATTGGAACCAATCGGGCGAGAGTTGGCACGCTGGTGGAGTGTCTTTCCAAAAATCACGTTTCTCACGACGCTGGTAATAGCCGCCATTCTGAGCGCATTCATTAATAACACGCCGGTCGTGATTCTGTTATTGCCGATTCTGATCAGCGTATCGCTTAAAACTTCCACCCCGGCCTCTGAGCTGTTAATGCCACTGGGACTGTCCACGTCTGTTGGCGGTATGGCAACCAGCATCGGCACCTCGACCAATCTGCTGGTGGTGGCCGTGGCCGCGGACCTGGGCTTACGCGAGTTCGGGATGTTTGATTTCGTGTTTCCGGCGATGGTTGCCGGGTGCGTTGCAATTCTTTACCTGTGGTTTGTTGCGCCGAAACTTTTGCCCCTACGTGAGGCGCGCCTGCCGACCACCTCGCCGAGAATGTTTAACGCACAACTGCGTATCCATGACGACAGCGTCGCTAACCAGAAACATTTATCCGAGGTGATTGAACTGGCCGGTGGTAACCTTGAGGTGGTTCATATTCTGCGGGGTAAGAAGAATAACCGGCTGGCGGCGATACCCGACATAGTATTACGCAGTGGCGACCGCATTATGGTCAATAGCACGCCGGATCGGCTAAAGGAACTCGAAACCGTGCTTGGTGCGAGTCTTTTTTCAGGTGACGAACGCGTCGACGATGAGCATCCACTGGTAGATAAAACGCAGCAAATCGCCGAGGTCGTCGTGGTCCCCGGGTCGACTCTCGACGGAAGGACGCTCGCCAATGTTCGTTTTCGGGAACGTTACCAGTTGATGGTGCTGGCGTTGTTTCGCACCAATAAATGGGCCAGCAAACAGGGCACCGAGCACACCGAGGAAACGCGCCTGCATTCTGGCGATGTCTTGCTGGTACAGGGAGCAATCAGCAATATCAATCGGCTCAAGTCGAGTCGAAACCTGTTGGTGCTGGATGCAAAGTCGGCATTGCCGATTTCCGCGCGCGCACCGTTGGCGGTATTGATCATGCTTTGGGTTATCCTGATGGCTGCTTTCGGCCTGTTGCCGATCGCGCTTAGTGCGCTTTGCGGCGTGGTGGCGTTGCTGTTAACCGGCTGTATCAAGTGGTTCGATGCCACGCGCGCCTTAAGTGCGCCGGTGATACTGATTATCGTCACCAGCCTGGCGATGGGTACCGCGATGGTGGAAACGGGCGGCGCCGACATGATTGCCAGCGCCTACGTGGCAATGACCACCGGTGCATCACCAACGCTGATTCTGAGCGGACTGCTGGCGATGATGGCGCTGTTGACCAACGTGGTTTCCAATAACGCCGCCGCCGTCATCGGTACGCCCATTGCCATCGGGATCGCCCACCAACTTGGGCTACCTGCCGAACCCTTCGTGCTCGCGGTATTATTCGGCGCCAATATGAGCTTTGCCACGCCGATGGCCTACCAGACCAACCTGCTGGTTATGAATGCCGGTAACTACCGCTTCGGCGATTTCGTGCGCGTCGGCCTGCCGCTGGTCGTTATAATGTGGGCACTACTGAGCTTTTTACTACCGTGGCTATACGGTATGTAACAGGTTCGGTAAACTGCTTCGTTTACTGAATTCTTTTCCTGAGTCATAAATCATGAAAACGCAGCTACTGGTCATGCTCGAAATGCAGGATGCGATGAACGCCAGGGTTAATCCCGACTGGCGCCAGGCCGGTAACGCCTGGTACCGCGCGATCTGGACCGAATGTGCGGAAATGCTCGATCACTATGGCTGGAAGTGGTGGAAACACCAGCAACCCGACCTCGAACAGGTCCAGCTTGAACTGGTCGATATCCTGCATTTTGCGATGAGCGACTACCTGTTGCAGGATAGCGATAACGATGCAGTCGCTGCGCGTATCGAAGCCGAACTGTCCGACCCGCGAAAGTGCGTAGATATCCGCGCCGCGATCGAAATCATGGCGCAATCCACGATCTCCCAGCAATCGATGCATTTTTCAGATTTCGCCAACATCATGGCGTTGATCGAAATGGATTTCGACCAGCTGTACCGTACCTACATCGGTAAGAACGTGTTGAATTTTTTTCGACAGGATCATGGCTACAAAGAAGGGAGCTATGTCAAGACATGGCATGGCAGGGAAGATAATGAACATCTCGCAGAGCTGCTGATTACTCTCGATAGTAACAGTGCTGATTTCCGTGACGCTGTCTACCAGGGCCTGAAGTCGCGCTATCCCGGCTGATTATCGTCAGGCCGAAATCCTGAAATAACTCGCTTTAAGCCTGACGCGGGCCGTCAACCATTGGCATACTCTATTGGGACGGTAGACGATGCCAGCAGCAGCTGACCCGTGTCCACCAGGCGACTCGCGAACAGAAAGCGCAGTGTATACGGGAAGCTCAATACCCAGCTGGATTCTCACGAAATACGCGGATTATACCTACTATAAGTTCGGCGATAACATCGGTGCGGATCTTTACTCTTCTTCGTCTGGGACGGCGTTGATGATCGACATCATGGACTCCACTGGATACCTGAACGGATAAAGCCTGTCCCCAATCTGGGCCATCAGACCTACCCATTTACTATCACTGGAGTAGACAACGTAGTGGTTCTCGATGTCGTTGACGTTTTCCCACAGCGTATCGTCGATGCTCAGACATGTATGACCCACGATAAGCGGCGTTTTCTTTGCCAGGTCGAGACACTTGCGGAATCTTTTTACATCAGACTTGCCGTAACCCGATGGCCGGTTCTCTTTCCTCAAGCGGTTGTCTGCGAGCTCTCTATACAGTTTCGGATTCTTTCTGATATTGATGATCTTGTCCAAGCTTGTAGAAGATACCGGGGGGGCGGCGTGGCAGGCAACGAAATGCTTGGAATATGCGACATACGGCAGCAGTTCATAGAACCGCCTCATCTCCTTTTTGTAGGCCTTGCCGCGCTGTTTTTGTAGCGTCTTCTCCCAGAGCAGCCCCTGCGGAATGCCGTGTTTCGCTATTTCCTCCGCAAAACTATCGTGATTTCCCCTGACATAGAACACCTGTTTCGGGAAGTGGATCTTGAGTTTGAAGATAAGGTCCATCATCAACATGGAGCTCACCATTTCATCCAACACGGCATCGCCCTCGGGGTGGACGGCGTCCCCAAGGATCACCAGGGTCGCGCGGCCCGCATCCAGCGCTTCCAGAAAATTGTTCTGGCTCAATACCACAAGCAGATTGTCGACCTTGGCATGGAGGTCTCCCACAATGATGGCTACCGATTCATCGGGCAGCGCAACGACACCGCCTGGCCTGCCGTCCTTATCCTTGGGACGATACTTTTCATGTTCAAGGATCTCGTTGACCTCTTGCAGCAGTGCGATTGCTTCATCGGGCGGAAGCAATGCGATGGGATTGCCGAAAATCTCTCTCAATCTGCACAGCTTCTTCTGTCGCCAATTGACTACCCGTCTCACCTTTTTATCCTGAAACAATGGTGCGATGCAGGGCCTTGGGTCGGGACCGCGGCTCTGGAAGGTCAGCCATCCATCTTCGCTGCTGATGCTGAGCTTGCGGGTAGGAGTGTCTGGAGAAATATTGAGAATTGCGCGCTGCTCCGGATCGCTGCCACCCAGGGTAATCGTGTCGTCGTCCTGAAGACGATAGTACCCACAGATGTCCGAGTAGAATATGTCCGGGTCAAACAGGATGTAGCTATTCGTCGCAACGCCGTCGCTACCGCAAATCAGTGCCGGCTCTGGATACAGATGCAGTGTCTTGCTGTCTGGATAGAGGTTTATCTGAAAAGGATAATCTTTGATGTGCACCTTGATCTTCTTGTCGGACAAAAGGTAGGTATCCTTGATGTCCACCTCTTCGCTCCAAAACATGTTCGGAAATGCGCTCTTGAGGAGTTTCCTGAATAGTTTTCGGACCTTGAACCGCGCCATCTTAACCGCTCTCGGATTCAATGATTTCCAAGGGGACCCCGTCGGTTCCCTCGCGAATATAGGCAATCAAACCGCTGCGGCATAAATGTAGCGCTGCCATCTGATAGATCATGATCTGATTTTCGACCCGTTTCAGGTTCACACCCTTGTCGACATGATGCAGTCCATATTCCATCTTGCGCCGACGCCGCTGCGCGAACAGCACTTCCGCCTTCGGTATCAGGAACTCGAAAGCATAGCGTCTGCGCCAATTGACGGAAAAGAAATACCGTTTCGGCGGCGGTATCTTGATTCTCTCCAGATCCAGTTCCAGCGGTGTCAGCGACTCGATCCATTCTTTGTCGAACACCGCCAGGGCGTCTTTGTATCCCTGACACGGAAAGCCAAGATGGATCTCGCGGGGGCGCAGGTTGAGGGCCTGTGCCTTCCACCATTTGTCCAGCGACAGATTGATATAGCCTTCATCGGGCCAACCCTTCAGTTTGTGCACCAAGGTGCTCTTTCCTGCACCTGGCGGGCCGGTTATCAGCAGTTGGTGAAAGGTGATATCGACCGGAAATTTCACGCCTTTTATCGTCTGCAGATCCACGATGGGCCTGGTCTTTAACTGGAAGGTACCAATGGAATTATCGGGCATCGAATTCATAAAGCGCAACGCGAAAGCCCACGTGATTCGGGGGCTTTTTAGGTTTCCGGGACCGAGTCAACTAAATATGCCCTTGAACAGGAAAAAGAACAATGCGGCGAGAATACCGCCCGCGGGTAAGGTGACCAACCAGGACAGGATAATACCTCCAACGACACGCAGATCGATGGCGCCGACGCCGCGCGCGAGGCCCACACCCATAACGGCACCCACCGCAATCTGGGTGGTAGATACCGGCAGGCCGGTCTTCGATGCAAGCACGACAGTAATGGCGGCAGCCAACGTCGCACAGTAGCCCCGCGTCGGTGTCAGTTCCGTGATCTTGGTGCCGATGGTTTCCATAACCCGATACCCCATGGTGGCCAGACCAATAACGATGCCGGCGCCACCGAGGACCAGGATCCAAATCGGCAATTCCGCTTTCTGCACAACCTCGCCGCCACTCTGGACGATGGAAACCACCGCTGCTATCGGACCGATGGCGTTGGCCACGTCGTTTGATCCATGCGCGAAGGCCATTGCGGCCGCGGTGAACATCATTAGCGGCACAAATACCTTCTCGACGCTGGCGTAGTGGTAATCCTTGTCCGCCTCCGGGTCGACCTTGACTCTGTTGATGAGAAGCTTACCGATGAAGGCGAGAACGATGCCGATGACGGTGGCGGCAACCAGGCTCTGCATACCAGTGAGCTCGAGGTTGAGGTGTTTGAGGCCTTTGAACAGCGTGACCAGCCCGACGATCCAGCCGACCAGGAAGACATAAACCGGGCCCCAAAGCTTGGCTTTTTCGAACGGTTTTTCGGCGTTCAGGATCAACTTGCGGATACTGATCATCAGCAACAGAGCGATAGCACCGCCGATCAGGGGCGAAACCAGCCAACTGGCAACGATACTCCCGATTTTGCCCCAGTTGACCGCATCAATCCCGATGCCCACAGAGGCGAAGCCGACGATGGCGCCGACAATGGTATGGGTGGTGGAAACGGGCCAGCCCCGAGTGGAGGCGATCATGAGCCAGATCCCGGCTGCCAACAGCGCCGCCAGCATCCCGTAGACCAGTAACTCCGGATTACCGGCAATCGAACTGGGGTCGATGATACCCTTGCGGATGGTCTTGGTGACCTGCCCGCCGGCGATGAATGCACCGGCGAATTCAAAGATAGCGGCAATGATAATCGCTTGCTTGACGGTGATGGCCCCGGAACCCACAGGCGTACCCATGGCATTGGCCACGTCGTTGGCGCCGATACCCCAGGCCATATAGCCGCCAAAAATTATTGCCAAAACAAAAAATACCGTGCCCCATTCGGTAATAATCTCCATAACGTTCTCCTAATTTTTCTTAATCTGTTGAGTCACCATGCCGGCTGCATCTAGGTCTGTTCAAATGTGCAGAAATCGAGCAGAGCAAATCGCAGTTCTACGCATTTCCTCTCAGCCGTCGTTAACGAGCTATCAGCAGGCGCATGCGATCACCTACCTTCTCGGCATAATCCGCCAAATCTCCGATCCACTGAATCATCTGATACCAGAACATCACCGACACAGGCTTCATTTCGTCCTCTTTGCTGAAGAGGACCTGTGTTAGCTTCACACCCAACTCGTCGGTCTCGTCCTCTATCAGATTGAGCTGATCCGCCATATCAAAGACCCTGGAGGCTTCGCGTCCGCTGAAGCCTGCCTCGATCAACTCATCCATCTCTTCGATTATTTTTGTTGCAAGGTTGCAGGTATCAACACATCGCTGCACCAGCTCCCGCAGCGGCTCCGCCATGCCCTCTGGCACCGTCATATCACGCTCGATCAGCAGGCCTGCAATATCCTGAGCGGTGTCAGCCATGGAATCCTGCACATCCAACAACTCGAGCAGGTCGCGTCGATCCACAGGCATGAACAGACTCTTCGGCAGTCGGGCACGCAGTTCGTTATTGAGGTCGTCGGCCTCCTGTTCCTTGGCGAAGATGAGGTCTTTCACCTTGACGACCTCCGCTTGATCTCCCGCAATGAGCGCTTCGAAAAGGGCGGGCACATGCGATACACACTCGTTGGCAATTCGCATGTGGGCCTGCATCGGTTTGAACGGGGACTTGCCAAGCAGGGAGGCAATTGGGTTTGTTGTTCTCATGAGATCCTCCAGTGGATGGGACAAGAAACGACGATCACGCCTGTGCATCGCCAACGAGAGTATACCCTAACGGGGTGGGTTGAAATCCACTGCCGACAATATCCAGAATGTCCCTGCATGTTTTTGACCTGCGTCAACAGGAAGGGAATGGGTATTTGCATATAGTCCGGCTAAGCCTCTTTAGGAATCTCATAATCCATTGGTCGGAGGTTCACCCGCAGGGCACCTCGCAAGTCCTCCCGGGCCTTTATGCCCTTGGGTGCACCACCTTCCCCTTAAAATTCAATCGGTTACGGCGAATTATGGCCATGGATACGTGGACTATTTAGTCCTCGGGTCGTCGGCGATGTGGTTTTTGGCGAAAAAACTCAAAAAGCAATGGGATGGACTCCTCCTCACCTATCGGCCTTGGTGTGCCAAACTGAGAACGTAGTTTTCAGTTAACGATAAAGAGGAGTCCGCTATGAAGATTAATCGAGTTGGTGTTGATTTGGCAAAAAATGTTTTTCAATTACACGGTGTGGATCGTAAAGGGAAAGCGCACTGGAAGCGGCGGTTGACCAGAGGTAA
>CAXMSP010000200.1:0-11966 GCA_964196225.1 uncultured Gammaproteobacteria bacterium
GTCGATCGCTGAAATATACTCGCGCGGCACCACGCCACCGACAATGGCATTTTCAAACTCGTAACCTGAACCACCCGGGAGCGGTTCCAGCTTTAACCAGACATGGCCATACATGCCTCTGCCACCGGTCTGACGTACAAATTTACCTTCCTGTTCGACCGTCTTGCGAATCGTTTCCCTGAACGCAACCTGCGGCTTGCCAATATTGGCTTCCACGCTAAATTCGCGCTTCATGCGCTCGACGATGATATCCAGGTGCAATTCACCCATCCCGGAAATAATCGTCTGTCCCGATTCTTCATCGGTATGCACCCGGAACGACGGGTCCTCCCTGGCCAGTTTACCGAGGGCAACACCCATCTTTTCCTGGTCCGATATCGTCCTCGGTTCGACTGCAACCGAAATAACCGGGTCCGGAAACTCCATGCGTTCCAGCATGATCCGGTTATTGATGTCACATAGCGTGTCGCCTGTGCCGACATCCTTGAGTCCCACTGCCGCCGCAATATCGCCGGCACGAACCTCTTTCAATTCTTCGCGCGAGTTTGCATGCATCTGCAAGACCCGGCCGATACGCTCCTTCTTGTCACGCACCGAGTTGAACACCGCATCCCCGGCATTCAGCACTCCCGAGTAGACCCGAAAAAAAGTCAGGTTACCCACAAACGGATCGGTCGCGATCTTGAACGCCAGTGCCGCAAATGGTTCCTTGTCGTCCGCGTGTCGCTCGCCTTCGTACTCGCCTTCGCTGTTTATGCCTTGTATCGCGGGCACATCCAGCGGTGAAGGCATATACCGTACAACCGCGTCAAGCACTGCCTGTACACCCTTGTTCTTGAAGGCCGAACCACATAATGCCGGTACGATCTCCCCTTTCAGGGTCCTGATCCTCAAACCACTGTGGATCTCGTCCTCGCTGAGGCTTCCCTCTTCGAGGTATTTTTCCATAAGGTCGTCATTGGCTTCGGCCGCGGCTTCCACCATCTTTTCGCGCCAGACCTCACATTCCGCGAGCATCTCCGGCTCGATTTCCTCTTCCTGGTAGGTCGTGCCCATATTCGACTCGTCCCAGATGATTGCCTTCATCTTCACCAGGTCGACCACACCGCGAAAATTTTCCTCGGCGCCTATATTCAGCTGCACCGGGATCGGCGTACTACCGAGCCGGGTACGAATTTGCTCGACCACGCGCAAAAAGTCTGCGCCCGCCCGGTCCATTTTGTTGACGAAGACCATGCGTGGCACGTGGTACCTGTTCGCCTGGCGCCACACCGTTTCAGATTGTGGCTCAACACCACTGACCGCATCGAACACGGCGCAGGCCCCATCGAGTACACGCAGTGAACGTTCCACTTCAATCGTGAAATCGACGTGCCCCGGCGTATCGATAATATTGATACGATGCTGCTCGAACTGCTGGTCCATGCCGCTCCAGAAACAGGTCGTCGCAGCAGAAGTAATGGTAATACCCCTTTCCTGCTCCTGCTCCATCCAGTCCATCACGGCTGCGCCGTCATGCACCTCGCCAATCTTGTACGAGACGCCTGTATAAAACAGTATCCGTTCCGTGGTCGTGGTCTTGCCGGCATCGATATGGGCGATTATCCCAATATTTCGATACTGCGTTATCGGTGTCTTACGTGCCACCGTAATTTCCCTTTCAATCCCTTGTCAATTACCAGCGGAAGTGTGCAAATGCCTTGTTCGCTTCGGCCATGCGGTGCGTGTCTTCGCGCCTCTTGACAGCGGTACCCTTGTTCTCTGACGCATCCAGCAATTCGCCTGCAAGCTTTTGCGCCATGGTCTTTTCACCGCGCTTCTGCGCAGCATCGATGAGCCAGCGCATCGCCAGCGTATTGCGTCGCGATATACGGACCTCTACCGGTACCTGGTAGGTCGCACCACCGACACGCCGCGATTTAACCTCAACCGTTGGGCGCACGTTTTCGAGTGCTTTTTCCATCAGTTCGACCGAATCCAGGCTGCTTTTATCAGCCACGTTGTCGAGCGCGTAATACATGATCTTTTCCGCGGTGGATTTCTTACCATTACGCATGATCATGTTGATAAATTTAGCGATCTGCAGATCGTGAAACTTCGGATCCGGCAGGATGACTCTTTTTGGAACTTCTCTACGCCTTGGCATCTGGCTACCTTTGACTTATGACTTGGGGCGCTTGGCGCCATATTTTGAACGACCTTGCCGGCGATCCGGTACCCCCTGGGTATCCAGGCTGCCACGCACCACGTGGTAACGCACACCCGGCAAGTCCTTGACCCGGCCGCCACGTACCAGCACTACCGAGTGTTCTTGCAGGTTGTGGCCTTCACCACCGATATATGAAGCCACTTCGTAACCAGTCGTCAGACGCACACGCGCAACCTTCCTCAGTGCGGAATTAGGCTTTTTCGGCGTCGTGGTATATACCCGGGTACATACTCCACGCTTTTGTGGTGAAGCCTCGAGCGCAGGTACGTTACTCTTGGTCCGCTTGGACTGACGCGGCTTACGTACCAGCTGGTTAACTGTTGACATCTATTCGACTCTCCTGCGAGCAATCAATCTATTTAGGGTTTCTCAACGAACAGCAGGCTATACATTACGTATAGCCTGCTGTTCTGGGAGGCGGAATTCTAGGGGCGAAACCGGCCCCTGTCAACCGCTTTAAGGACCCTACTCTGATACCGCGGTCTCTTCCGAGGCGGCCCCTTCGGTGGCTTCACCCACATTTTCCAGGGCAGCTTCGAGCTCATCCATTTCCGGCATAACCGGCATCGCGGGTTTCATGCGATTGCGGCGACGCTCTTCATGGTAAGTCTGACCGGTTCCCGCAGGGATCAGACGTCCCACGATGACGTTCTCCTTGAGACCCCGCAGATCATCCTTGGCGCCTTTAACAGCAGCTTCGGTGAGCACGCGCGTGGTTTCCTGGAAAGAAGCAGCCGAAATGAACGATTCGGTCACCAGTGATGCCTTGGTAATACCCAGCAGATCCTGCAGGTAGGTAGCCGGTTTCTTGTTCATCGCGATCGCCTTGTCGTTGGTATCGAGAACCCGTGCCTTGTCGACCTGGTCTCCACGCAGCAGCCGTGTATCGCCACCATTAACAATGGTCACCTTGCGCAGCATCTGGCGTACGATAACTTCGATATGCTTGTCGTTGATCTGCACACCCTGTAATCGATAGACATCCTGCACTTCGTTAACCATGTAATTGGTCAGGTCACGAACGCCCTTGATACGCACGATATCGTGTGAATCGAGCTCGCCATCGACCAGGACTTCGCCCTTTTCGACATGCTCACCTTCGAACACGTTGATATGACGGAACTTCGGAATTAGAGTTTCATTCGATTCACCTTCACTATCGGTAATAACCAGTCGCTTCTTGCCCTTGGTTTCCTTACCGAACGAAATCGTACCGGTCATTTCACTCAGGATTGCCGGCTCTTTTGGCTTACGTGCCTCGAACAAATCGGCAACCCTCGGCAAACCACCGGTAATGTCCCGGTTCTTCGATGATTCCTGCGGAATCTTGGCAAGCACGTCACCGACCTTGATCCGGGCGCCATCTTCGACGTTAACAAAAGCACCACCTGGCAGCATGTAATGCACCGGGATATTGGTGCCGGCATAACACAGAACCTGTCCCTTGGAGTCGACCAGTTCAACCGTTGGGCGCAGTTCCTTGCCCGCGTTGGAACGGATCGAATCATCCATGACCTCAATCGTGGTCAAACCGGTCATTTCGTCAACGCGGTGCTGAACCGTAACGGCTTCGACAAAATCGGTAAACTTGACCTTACCGGCGACCTCGGTTATGACCGGATGCATATGCGGGTCCCAGGTAGCCAGCGTTTGGCCGGCGGTTACCTTGGCGCCATCGGTAGTCCCAAACTCCGAGCCGTAAGGAATTTTATAACGCTCCTTTTCACGTCCGGTAACATCGTCAACCACACCGATTTCACCTGAACGCGATACTGCAATCAGGCGTTTGCTCGAGTTTTGTATGACCTTGACATTGTGGAAGCGCACGGTACCACTGTTCCTGACCTCGATACTGTTAACCGATGCCGAACTGCTTGCGGCACCACCGATGTGGAAAGTACGCATGGTCAACTGGGTTCCGGGCTCACCGATCGATTGCGCCGCAATGACTCCGACCGCCTCACCTTTACCCACCCTGTGACCACGTGCCAGCTCGCGCCCGTAACACTGAACGCAGATACCGTGGCGTGTTTCGCAGGTTACCGCAGAACGCACCTTGAGCTCGTCGACACCAATTTCATTGATCAGTTCAACTTCACGTTCTTCAATCAAGGTTCCCTTGGCAATTACAACTTTACCCTTCTCATCTTCCAGGTCTTGCTGCAGCACACGCCCCAGAACACGTTCACCGAGATCGACGACAATATCACCACCCTCGATGACCGGGCGTAACAGGATTCCTTCTTCGGTTCCGCAATCGTCCGTGTTGACGACCAGGTCCTGGGATACGTCGACCAGGCGACGCGTCAGGTAACCCGAATTAGCGGTCTTCAAGGCGGTATCGGCAAGTCCCTTACGCGCGCCGTGAGTGGAGATAAAGTACTGCAATACGTCCAGTCCTTCGCGGAAGTTCGCAGTAATCGCGTTTTCGATAATCGATCCATCCGGCTTGGCCATCAGACCACGCATGCCGGCCAACTGACGAATCTGCGCCGCAGAACCACGCGCCCCGGAATCGGCCATAACGAAAATCGAGTTGAACGAATCCTGCACAACCTCGTTACCCTCGGCGTCGACTACGGTTTCCTTGCCGATTTCGTTCATCATCGCGCGTGCCACCTTGTCGTTGGCATGCGACCAGATATCGACCACCTTGTTATAACGTTCACCAGAGGTGACCAGGCCGGTAGACCATTGCTTTTCAATATCCTTGATTTCTGCTTCCGCGGACTTGATCAGGTCTGCCTTGTTCTCCGGCACTATCATGTCGTTAACACCGATCGAAATGCCGGAACGGGTGGCATAGTGATAGCCCGTATACATCAACTGATCCGCAAGAATTACGGTGTCTTTGAGCCCTACTTCACGATAACAGGCGTCAATCAGCTTGGAGACCGCTTTTTTATCGAGTGTCTGGTTGATCAGCGAGAACGGCAGTCCATCGGGCAACATCTCGCTCAGGATTGCACGTCCTACCGTGGTATCGACCAGGGAACGGATACCTACCCGGTTGCCATCTTCATCACGATGATACTCGGATACCCGGCACTTGATATTTGCCTGTAACGCGACCACTTTGCTGTGATAGGCGCGCAGAACTTCCTTGGCATCGGCAAACACCATGTTCTCGCCCTGGACATTGATCTTCTCGCGGGTCATGTAATAAAGCCCGAGGATAATATCCTGGGTCGGAACAATGATCGGCTTACCATTCGCCGGCGATAAAATATTATTCGTGGACATCATCAGCGCCCGCACTTCAAGCTGTGCCTCGATTGAAAGCGGTACATGCACCGCCATCTGGTCGCCATCGAAGTCCGCGTTAAAGGCGGTACATACCAGCGGGTGTAATTGAATCGCCTTACCTTCGATCAGAATCGGTTCGAAAGCCTGGATACCCAGTCGGTGCAGGGTCGGCGCGCGATTGAGCATGATCGGGTGTTCACGAATAACTTCTTCGAGAATATCCCAGACCTCGGTAACCTCACGCTCGACCAGTTTCTTCGCCGCCTTGATCGTGGTCGCGAGACCGCGCAATTGCAGCTTGCTGAAAATAAAAGGCTTGAACAGTTCCAGCGCCATCTTCTTGGGCAGTCCGCATTGATGCAGCTTGAGCGTCGGGCCAACAACGATGACCGAACGCCCCGAGTAATCGACGCGCTTACCGAGCAGGTTCTGACGGAATCGACCTTGCTTGCCCTTGATCATGTCTGACAAAGATTTCAATGGACGCTTGTTGGTACCGGTTATGGCACGACCGCGACGACCATTGTCGAGCAGTGCATCAACAGATTCCTGCAACATGCGCTTTTCGTTGCGCACGATAATATCCGGTGCATTCAGCTCGAGCAGACGCTTGAGTCGATTGTTGCGATTGATAACGCGGCGATAGAGGTCGTTCAGATCAGAAGTCGCAAAGCGGCCTCCATCGAGCGGCACCAACGGGCGCAGATCGGGTGGCAAAACCGGCAGCACGGTCATAACCATCCATTCGGGACGATTACCAGAATCGATAAAGGCCTCGACCAGCTTCAGGCGCTTCGACAGACGCTTGAACTTGGTTTCCGACTTGGTACTTTCGATTTCTTCCCGTAATTCCTGTGCCTCCTGGTTCAGATCCACATCCTGCAGCAGTTCGTAGACAGCTTCCGCTCCCATCTTGGCATTAAAATCGTCGCCGAATTCCTCGATCGCCTCGAGGTAGGATTCATCGGTTAACAGCTGACCTTTTTCCAGCGTGGTCATGCCGGGATCGATGACGACAAAACCCTCGAAATAAAGCACGCGCTCGATGTCACGCAAGGTCATGTCAAGCAATAATCCGATGCGAGACGGCAGTGACTTCAAAAACCAGATATGCGCGATCGGGCAGGCCAGCTCGATATGGCCCATGCGTTCACGGCGCACCTTGGTCTGGGTGACTTCGACGCCACATTTTTCGCAGACCACACCGCGATGCTTGAGACGCTTGTACTTGCCACAAAGACATTCGAAATCCTTGACCGGCCCGAATACCTTGGCGCAGAACAATCCGTCACGCTCGGGTTTGAAGGTACGATAATTGATCGTTTCCGGCTTTTTGACTTCTCCGTATGACCAGGAACGTACCATGTCTGGCGAGGCCAGCCCTACTTTGATGTAGTCAAAATCTTCGACCGCACCCTGTTTCTTTAATAGATTAAGTAAGTCTTTCATAGTTATTCCTGCTCAAGTTCAATGTTCAGGCTCAGGGAACGGATTTCCTTGAGTAGTACGTTAAACGACTCTGGCATTCCCGGCTCCATGCTGAAATCGCCATCGACTATATTCTTGTACATCTTGTTACGACCATTCACGTCGTCCGACTTCACCGTCAGCATTTCCTGCAAGGTGTACGCGGCTCCGTATGACTCCAGGGCCCAGACTTCCATCTCGCCAAAACGCTGGCCACCGAATTGGGCCTTGCCACCGAGCGGTTGCTGGGTGACCAGGCTGTAGGGGCCGGTGGACCGCGCGTGCATCTTGTCGTCCACGAGGTGGTTGAGTTTAAGCATATACATGTAACCCACGGTAACCGGGCGATCGAAAGCGTCACCGGTTCGACCGTCGATGAGCGTGGTCTGGCCGGTTTCCGGTAACTCCGCAAGCGCCAGCATATTCTTGATTTCCTCTTCCTCGGCACCATCGAACACCGGGGTTGCCATCGGCACGCCATTACGCAGGTTCTGACATAGCTGCCAGACATCGTCGTCGGTGAGTTCCTTTATTCGCAACTTCTCGGAATTGTTGTTGTAAATCTTACGCAGGAAGTTTTTCAGTTCTTCAACCTTGCGCTGGGCATCGATCATTTCACCGATCTTGAGTCCGAGACCAGCCGCGGCCCAACCAAGATGCGCTTCGAGAATCTGGCCAACATTCATGCGTGAAGGCACACCCAGCGGATTCAATACCACGTCCACCGGGGTACCGTCCTCGCGATAAGGCATGTCTTCTTCGGGTACGATCATTGAGACCACACCCTTGTTGCCGTGGCGGCCAGCCATTTTGTCACCGGGCTGCATGCGACGCTTAACCGCGACGTAAACCTTGACCATCTTCAACACGCCCGGTTTCAGATCGTCGCCCGCGGTTACCTTGCGTTTCTTTTCTACGAACAGGCTGTCAAATTCAGACCGTTGCGAATCGAGTTGCTCATTCAAAGATTCCAGCTGCTTGGCCAGCGCGTCATTGATAACTCGAATCTTGGACCATTGATCGCGACCGATGGATTCGAGGTAGTCAGCCGTGATCACGCCATTTTTCTTCATCCCACCGGGTCCGCCGCTGGCTTTCTTGCCAGTGATAAGCCGACTGACGCGCTGATAGATATTCTCCTCGATAATACGGAATTGATCATCGAGGTCTTTCTTCAGCGAATCGATTTCGATACGTTCGTTATCGAGGGCACGGGCGTCTTTCTCGACGCCGTCGCGCGTGAATACACGCACATCGATCACGGTACCGGTTACGCCGGATTTCATCCGCAGCGAGGTATCCTTCACGTCGGATGCTTTCTCGCCAAAGATGGCACGCAACAATTTTTCTTCCGGAGTTAACTGGGTTTCTCCCTTCGGGGTAACCTTGCCCACCAGGATATCACCCGGCCTGACCTCGGCACCGACATAGACCACACCCGATTCATCCAGCTTGGAAAGCAGGCCTTCGCTGACGTTCGGAATATCGGCGGTAATCTCTTCTGAACCAAGTTTGGTATCACGCGCGAGACAGCTCAACTCTTCAATATGCACGGTGGTAAAACGATCTTCTTTAACCACGCGCTCGGAAAGCAGGATCGAATCCTCGAAGTTGTAACCATTCCAGGGCATGAATGCGACCTGCATATTCTGCCCCAGCGCCAGCTCGCCGAGATCGGTCGAGGCGCCATCGGCAAGCACGTCGCCTTGCTCGATCACGTCGCCCGGCTTGACCAGCGGCTTCTGGTTGATGCAGGTGTTCTGGTTGGAACGCGTGTACTTGGTGAAGTTGTAAATATCAACACCCGGTTCGCCCGCGCTGGTTTCGGAATCATTAACCCTTACCACGGCACGACTGGCATCGACCGAATCGACGACACCGCCACGCAATGCCTTGACCGTAGTGCCGGAATCGACTGCGACTGCACGTTCCATGCCGGTGCCGACCAGCGGCTTTTCCGCGCGCAGGCAGGGAACCGCCTGGCGCTGCATGTTTGAACCCATCAACGCCCGGTTGGCATCGTCGTGCTCCAGAAAAGGAATTAACGAGGCCGCCACCGATACAATCTGTTTTGGTGACACGTCCATGTAATCGATCTTGTCGGAGGTAGAAAGGATTGATTCATTTTGATGACGACAGGGAATCAGGTCATCGGTCATGGCACCCCGCTTATCGAGGGTGACATTTGCCTGCGCAATCTGGTACTGGCTTTCTTCGATCGCCGACAGGTACTCAACCTGGTCCGTGACCTTACCGTTGGTAACTTTACGATACGGGGTTTCCAGGAAACCGTAATGGTTAGTGCGAGCGTAAACCGAAAGCGAGTTAATAAGGCCGATATTCGGGCCTTCAGGCGTTTCGATCGGGCATACACGGCCATAATGCGTCGGATGCACATCGCGCACCTCGAATCCCGCACGCTCACGCGTCAGGCCACCGGGCCCAAGCGCAGAAACACGACGCTTATGAGTAACCTCGGATAGCGGATTGTTCTGGTCCATGAATTGGGACAACTGGCTCGAACCGAAAAATTCCTTGACTGCTGCTGCAACCGGCTTGGCGTTGATAATGTCCTGGGGCATCAGGCCTTCTGACTCGACCAGGCCGAGGCGGTCACGTACTGCGCGTTCAACGCGCACAATACCGGTGCGAAAAGCGTTTTCTGCCATTTCACCAACGCTACGGATGCGGCGATTACCGAGATGATCGATGTCATCGACGCTGCCGTTGCCGTTGCGAATGTCAATCAGGACTTTCATAACGTCGACGACATCTTCGGTCGACAAAATGCCTTCGCCATCGATACTTTCGCGGCCCAGACGTCGGTTGAACTTCATGCGACCGACTTCCGACAAATCGTAGCGTTCGTCGTTAAAAAACAGGTTCTGAAACAGGTTCTCAGCCGATTCACGTGTCGGCGGTTCACCCGGACGCATCATGCGATAAATTTCAACCTTGGCTTCCAGGTCGTTAGTGGTGGGATCAAGCGCCAGGGAATTCGAAATATAGGGCCCACGATCGATTTCATTGGTGAAGATCGTGCTGACCTGCTTGATGCCCTTGTCCCGAATCATCGCCAACATTTCTTCGGTGATTTCGTCATTGGCGTTGGCGAATATCTCACCGGTTTCCTGGTCGACCAGGTTTTCGGCCAGAATCTTGCCAATCACATAATCATCGGGAACTGCCAACTGCTTGATCTTGGAGGCTTTCAGCTGCTTGATGTGCAACGCGGTAATACGACGGCCCTGCTGCACCAGTACCTTGGTTCTGACTTTGATATCGAAAGTTGCGGTTTCGCCCTTAAGCCATTCGGCGTGCAGCACCATGTTGATACCGGCCTTGGTAAACTTGAATACATTGTGATCGAAAAACGTATCGAGCATTTGTACATTGTTAAATCCGAGTGCGCGCAGCAGGATGCTGGCGGGCAACTTGCGGCGGCGATCGATACGCACAAACAGCGAATCCTTGGGATCGAATTCAAAATCAAGCCAGGATCCACGGTATGGGATAACGCGGGCTGAAAACAATAACTTACCGGAAGAATGTGACTTACCGCGATCGTGGTCAAAGAACACACCCGGTGAACGATGCAACTGCGACACAATGACTCGCTCGGTACCATTGATGACAAAAGTACCGTTTTCAGTCATCAGGGGCATCTCGCCCATGTAGACTTCCTGTTCCTTGATATCCTTGACCGATCGGTTTTTGGCCGAGGCTTCCTTATCGTAGATCACCAGGCGCACCAGTACGCGCAGCGGTGCAGCGTAGGTTAACCCGCGGATCTGGCATTCCTTGACGTCAAATACCGGGTCGTTGATACGGTAGCTGACATACTCGAGTTCAACATTGCCGCTGAAACTCACAATCGGAAAAATTGACTCGAAAGCACGTTGTAAACCGGTGCCTTCCTGTTCGCCATCGGGATTTAGAAAACGCTTGTACGAGTCGGTTTGAATTGCGAGCAGGTACGGTTCATCGATCACCGCTGGCCGCTTGCCAAAGTCTCTGCGAATTCGTTTTTTCTCAGTAAAGGAGTATGCCATCTATAGTCACCACTAATAACGTTTTCATCTTACTTCCAGGCGATGCAATCGCGATGGAAGCACGCGCGGGCCGATGACTTTTCAGCCATCAGCCCGAGCTTAAAAGTAATGGGTACGAATACCCAACAACCGCGAACTACTTGAGCTCTACGGTTGCGCCAGCTTCTTCAAGCTGCTTTTTCAGTTCCTCGGATTCATCCTTCGAGGCACCTTCCTTAACGGTGGTCGGCGCGCTTTCAACCATGTCCTTGGCTTCTTTCAATCCGAGGCCGGTAATTGTGCGAACTGCTTTGATGACACCAACTTTCTTATCACCGAAACCAGTCAGCACCACGTCGAACTCGTCTTTCTCTTCGGCGGCTTCTCCGCCTGCGTCACCACCTGCGGCAGCAGCCGGTGCTGCAGCAACAGCCGCAGCGGCAGAAACGCCAAATTTCTCTTCCATCGCGCCGATTAAATCGACGACTTCCATGACCGTCATGCTAGATAAAGTTTCCAGAATATCTTCTTTTGAAACTGCCATTGATTTTCTCCTGATACAGAAATTAAATTGATTACTTTTGGTCGCGAATAGCGGCAACAGTTCGAGTCAACTTGCCGGGCACCTCATTCATGGTGCGGACCAGTTTCTCTACCGGTGCTTTCATCACGGCCATCAGCAAACTGATAGCTTGATCGTAGGTTGGCAGCGAGGCCAGTCGTTTGATCTCCGAAGGATCTAGCAGCTCACCGCCAAAGGCGATCAGCTTGACGACCAGTTTCTCGTTGTTTTTCGAATAATCCTTCAGAACCCTGGCGGCACCGCCCGGTTCTTCCATCGAAAATGCGTAAACCATCTGACCCTGTAGCGCTTCGTTCATGCAACCGTAGTCGGTACCTTCAAACGCGCGCCTGGCCAGACTATTCTTGACCACCCGCATTTGAACATTCGACTCACGAGCCTTGACGCGCAACGCGGTCATCTCGCCAACAGTCAAGCCCTGGTACTCGGC
>CAXMSP010000201.1:0-43252 GCA_964196225.1 uncultured Gammaproteobacteria bacterium
GCCAAATCAACACCAACTCGATTAATCTTCATAGCGGACTCCTCTTTATCGTTAACTGAAAACTACATTCTCAGTTTGGCACACCAAGGCCGATAGGTGAGGAGGAGTCCATCCCATTGCTTTGGAGAAAACAGACACTCAGATTGAATTTTTCAGCGTCGCCTAACGACCCGAAACCGTCACTAACGCCTCAAACACCGGCGCAGCTTTGCTGCGTCCGAGTGCTTTGACTTGCCAGGTTTCGATAATTTATTGATCCTTCCAGTTTTCTTTATATGCACGCATCAGATTTTCACCCAAAAATCCTCTAATTTCTATATCACTCCAACCGTATTTGTCTTCAAGTACCGCTGCAACGCCCCAAATGTGCTCTGGCCCCATATTGGTAGATGGTGAACCAAAACCCTTTTCAGGTGGATATACTTCAACATTAGATAAGAAGCCTGAGTAGTATTCTAGAATACTGTGAACATAGTCGGTTGAGAAACAAGTTCTATCACGACCAATCAAGTTAGCAGTGTGCACAACGTGTTCTGCCACAGACTCGGCGGTAGGATTTAGCTCTTCATTGACAAATAGACCCGCACCGGTGGTGCATATCACACCACCGGTATCACCAATGGCCTTCATTACTTCGTCAGGCATGTTGCGGCTCACCGGATGCAGAGCATAGGAGTTAGAGTGGGAAGCTACAATTGGCTTGGTAGTATATTTCGCAGCGTCAAGGGCGGCTTGGTTGGATGAGTGAGACACATCCACAATGACACCTTTCGCATTTGCTTCTTTGATAAATTCCCTACCAAGCTCAGTAACACCCATATCCTGCTTTTCACTACCGCCAGCTAAAGCGTTATTGCGGTTATAGGTAAAGTTAGCGATGTGAAGGCCTCGCTTTTTTACATTACCGACTATCGACATGTCATCGATCACGTAGCCTGCGCCTTGAGAGTTAAACATCACCGCTAGTTTGCCGTCTTTCTTTGCTTGGCG
Organism: uncultured Gammaproteobacteria bacterium; assembly: GCA_964196225.1. GTDB lineage: Bacteria > Pseudomonadota > Gammaproteobacteria. The sequence continues at coordinate 991 of CAXMSP010000201.1, forward strand.
AATCGTGGCAGTGTCTATTACGAGCGGCATGTCGAGTTCATGTAGAACGGCCGTCGATTTTTCCATGCGTTCAAACAAGGGTATTTTACTGTCACCAAGGAAGGCAAACACTGTAGTAGAGGTGAGTGTCATACCTGCATCACGGTTGCGCTTTAGACCTTTCGCGTAAGTTTCTTCGTTTAGACCAGCAAGACCTACCGCTCCCGGCATTACCGCATTAATCACAATGGCGTCAGCGTATTTCTCTTTTGCTTGTGCGGCACGTGCTTTCTGAACATCGGTTTCTTTAAGGTCATATTCGCCTGCGAGATACATAGCCCGCTCAACAATTTGATTTTTGGTCTTACCGCGTGGGTTCCAGAGCGGAGCGGTAATATCGGCGTTACTGATTATCTTGCCATCGACTTCATATCGATCTGCAGTCGCGCTATAACCTTTATGGATGGGTTGAGCTTTCTCAGTCTCTTCTTCGATATTGCTACACGCGATCAATAGTAGTGAAGATTGCGGCAGTCATAATAATGGTTTTTAGTTCCACCACGAAATTTCACCAATAATTGTTATCACATAGCAAGCTTTTATTTAACTAGAAACCTAACAGCCTAATTAAAAGGTTCCCGACTCGATAACATATTATCACTATTGCCGGGCGTCTGCTGTTGGCCGTTCTCAGCCCCTGGGGTTGTGAATTTGAGTGTCCGCTATCAGGGAGCTGCGTAAATTTTACCCTGCCTGTAGAATGGGGCAATACCGGTCTTGCGTCGATGCAGCAACGCGGTCGCATGCAGCAGGGCATGGTCGCTGATATCGTCGTCTTTGACCCCGAAACCATGGCTGAGGGATCGAGCTACAAGGCCGGTGAAAATGGTATGCCTCCGGTCGGTCTGCCGCACGTTATCGTCAATGGGCAGTTCGTCAAGAAAGACGACCAGGCCACCGGCGTCATGGCGGGTGTGCCGATCCGCTACCCGGTAGAAGACAAACCGCGTTTCGTCGAAGCAACGCAGGAACAGTGGCAGGAAAAAATGTTGGTCGACGACGCGTCGATCAGTTCACGTAAAAACTAGAGATCCAGACTATGAACAGGTTACACAAACTTCTATTAATACTCGGCATAGTATTGATTACAGACCAGTCCCTGGCTGCCGATACTCCGCCGCCACAAACGCTGTTCACCAACGTCAATATCTTCAACGGCACCGATGACAAGCTGTATGAAAATCACAACGTGCTGGTGGAAAACAATCTGATCAGGGTAATTTCGGCATCCGCAATCAATACCAATGCCAACGCCACCGTAATCGATGGGCAGGGCAGGACCCTAATGCCGGGCCTGATCGACAGCCACATGCACTTCAATATGAATGCCATCAACCTCAACGCTATAGCGGGTATGCGCTGGGACGAAATTGGCGCGCGCGCGGCAGCACAGGCCGCGGACTGGCTGGCCGATGGCTTCACCACGGTGCGCGGCATGGGCGGTACCGGTAACGGCCTGAAGAAAACCATCGACGTCGGGTTGCTCGAGGGGCCCCGCATCTATCCCTCCGGGGCTTACATTTCACAAACTTCGGGGCACGGGGACTTCGTGCTTGGCACGGAAAATGTCGACCCCTCTACCAGTAACGTCGTGCGGCTTGGCCTTACCCAGATCGTCGATGGCGCCGATGCGGTGCGCGCCGCAGTACGGCGCAACTTCGCGCGCGGCGCCAGCCAGATCAAGATCATGGTGGGCGGTGGTATTTCTTCCGAAAAGGGCCCGCTGTTCGCACCGCAGTTCACCGACGCGGAAATTACCGCCGCGGTCGAGGAAGCCGCAACCCGCGATACCTACGTCGCCGTGCACGTCTACCAGGATGCCCATGTTCGGCGTGCGCTGGAACTCGGCGTCAAAAGTATCGAGCATGGCCAGTTCCTCTCCGAAGACACGGCGCGCCTGCTGAAAGAGAAAGGCGCTTTCATTGCGCCATTCACCGCGGGTATCACCGCAGAAGCTTTCCAGCACCCGGCTTACAGCGTTCCCGGCACGCCCCAGTTCATCAAGGGCAAGGAGTTTCAACGTGATTCGAAGAACTTCATCGAGATCATGAAAAAGGTACGGTCCAAGATGGTGATGGCCGTGGACATCGTCTTTCTGACCGGCGTTCCGGCACGTAGTGCACGCGATTTCGAAAAGTTCGCCTTCGCGCGATTCTTCGGCAACCTGCAGGCGCTGCGTTCGATGACGTCGGTGCCGGGTGAGCTTGCTGCACTGACCGGGCGAAACAACCCCTATTCGGGCAAACTCGGCGTCATTGAAAAAGGCGCACTAGCCGACATCCTGCTGGTCGACGACAATCCGCTCGAAGACATCACGGTGCTCGGCGTCAACCCGAAATATCTCGACGCCGAGCCGCGCGAACGCGGCATCGATACCATCCACTTGATCATGAAGGACGGCAAAATCTACAAGAATACGCTGTAGCCGACCATGAGCAGAATCACTGCACTATTGTTGCTGACCGTAATCTGCGCCTGCGGCGCGCAGGAGCAGGCCTCGGAAGATCCGGTTGCGCGCGAGCAGGAACTGGCCAAAAACGATGTCTGGCACAAGGCCAAGCTGCGCGGCGTCGCGTTTCGCGCGATAGGGCAGGAGCCCGGCTGGCTGCTGGAAATCACCAACGGTGAGGAAATCCTGATCGTCACCGACTACGGCAAGGAGCGCAAATCGCTGCCTTACGTCGAGCCGCGGGAAGACAAGGCCGCGCGCAAGACCGTATTCCAGATCGATGCCGACACCAGCGTGCTGATCGAGGGCAAACCCTGCACCGACTCGATGAGCGGCGAATCCTTTGAAGTCACGGTGACTGTCACACTCGGCGACAAGGCACTGAAGGGCTGCGGCCGGGCGCTTTTCTAAATCATGGTTTCGCGAGTCTGGTGGCTACTATTGCTATTATCGCCTTTAGGCTGCAGCGCCGCGACCGAAAGTCAGCGCTATCGCGGCGATTACACCTGGGGTCACGAAGTCAACAGCTTCTGCCCCGCGATCAATTCGCAGTGTTACTGGCTTGCTCCCGACACCAGCCCGGCAGTGCGCGATCAGCTCAAGGCGCTTTATCAAAAGGAAAAGGCCGGTTTATACAAACCCGTCTGCGTCATCGTCGAGGGCATTATCGACCGCGACAGTCCGCGTGACGGCTTCGCTGCCGATTATGACGGCCTGATCACGATTACCGCGCTCGAGGGTGAATGTGATGACAGCGCGGCGATCACTCCAGGTGACCTGAATCACCGGCGCTGGGTGCTGGCCGCCATCGACGGCCGCGCGGTCGATACAGCCGATGCACCCATCGTGCTCGATTTCGGCGAGCGCCTGTTCGTCGAGGGCCGTGAGGGATGCCAGCGTTTCAGCGGTTTTGCCGAATTGAATGGCAACCAGATAGCATTCGCAAAAGTCGAATTCGATCGCTCCGGTTGCGACACCGGAATTCCCGAAGCTGTGCTGTTTTCAGCAAATATTTCCTGGCAGGTTGCGCTCCGAGACCGCGATGGTCTGATTTTGAGCAATACAGACACCAGCCTCGACTTCGGTCGCGACGCCTGGCGTTGATTCGATGCTTGCTGAAAACCAGAGTCTGATACGAATGGCACTTAGTTAAGCCGGTCATACCCGCGCAAGCGGGTATCTTGAAACAACTGGAAAGCGCTTATTACAAGATTCCCGCTTGCGCGGGAATGACTATTTAATTGTTAAGTAAGTGCCATTGGGGTCTGATACAGAATTACGTGAAATGGCTATTTACAAATAGGGACGTCTCAAACATGATTACGCACACTTTCGGTTAAACTCCACGTCAGTCATTTACCTGTCTCAGGGTAAGCCAAAATTGGGGAGTACTTATAATATGAACAAATCGATAGCGCTTGTTGCCTCGGCGCTTTTATTCGCATTTTCGATGAATACCCATGCCGAGGAACAAAGCATGGATGAAATCGCCAAGGAGCTGGCCAATCCCAACACCTCGCTGGCATCGTTGAATCTCAAGTTGCAATTCCGCGGCTTCGAAGGGGATCTCGACGATGCGGATGACCAGAACAGCACCACGCTTCTGTTTCAACCCGCCTTGCCGTTCAAGCGCGATGACGGGTCGAAAATAATTTTTCGGCCCGCGATTCCCTTTATCGTAGATCAACCGTTTTTCAAGGGTGGATCGGATTGGGACGAGGAAACCGGCCTCGGGGATATTTCCTTCGACCTGGCCTATGCGTTCGCGCCGGAAAACGATGACCCAGGCAAGCTCGTCGCACTCGGCATCATCTCGTCGTTGCCGACCGGTGATGACGACCTTGGTTTCGGTGAAGCCACCACGCTCGGCCCCGAATTTCTCTACGGCAAGATCAGCAAGGAGCTGATCTGGGGCATATTTCCAAACCACCAGTGGGATATTAGCGGCGATAACGACGTGAATTTGACTACGATGCAGATCTTCTACTTAAGGTTTGCCGGAGAGGGGATTACCTACGGTACCTCTCCGATCATGACCTTCGATCACGAGGAAGACGAATGGACCGTGCCTTTGAACCTGACGGTTAGCAAGACCATCGCCATCGGCGGGCGGCCATGGAAAATCGGTGGTGAACTCAATTACTATATCGAACAGCCGGACGAGTTCGGACCCGACTGGATGGTCGTGTTCAGTGTCGCGCCGGTGGTTAAAAACGCATTAGCGGAGTGGTTCAAATGAGGATTCGAAATGTTTTTATCGCGACGGTTTGTCTGGCGCTCGGCGCCTGCGCATCCGCGGGTTCTGATCAATCGATAGCCGCGGCGGGCGCGACGATTTGCGAAGACCCGCGCCCGCAGGTTTGCACCATGGATTACACCCCGGTGTGCGCGAACCTGCAGGACGGTTCGGTGAAGACTTACCCGAATGGCTGCGGTGCCTGCGCGGACGCCAACGTTAAATCCTGGGTGGCAGACGCTTGCCCCGAATAAACGATAAAACCTGAAGCAATGAAGCTCAAACGCTTACTGCTACTCGTTTTACTTTGCTACCTGCCCGCAGCTTTTGCCACAGATTCGACACCGACGCAAAAAGAGCATAAATCGAACTATGACAACGAGGAAGGCTTCGCCGCACCCGGCTCGACTGTGCGCCAGCTCGAGGAGGACGACGAAGAAAAAACCCCGGCGTTGCGCTTCGAGGCCTTCGACGAGGCCCTTAAACCCTGGTTTGAATATAAAAAGTCGCTGGCCGAGGAGAGCGGTCTGCAGATCGGGTTTGCCTATACCCTGCTGCATCAGGAGGTAGACGAATCGCTGACCAGCGAGGACAGCGCAACCTCCGGCATTTTTCGCGTGTCGGGGAAGTGGGAGTTACTCAACCGCGGCGAGAAAAACAAGGGCCAGCTGGTGTTCAGCGTCGACAATCGTGCTGCTTACTCCGATCTGGCGCCGGGCAGCCTCGGTGGCGAAGCGGGTTATATCGGTCAGACCGGTGCGTTGTTTTCTGATGTTGACACTATACTCGGCGATTTCTACTGGAGCCAGCATTTGAACGATGGGCAAACCGGCGTTATCGTCGGGCGCTACGATCCGAACGACTTTTTCGACGCACTCGGTTATGCCAATCCATGGACGTCGTTTCAGAATCTGTCCATCCTGTTCAACACGTCGATCGCGCTGCCCGACTGGGGTTTCGGTATCGGCGCCGGCCACTGGTTTGATGACTCCTGGTACGCAGCCGCCTCGCTCAGCGACGCCAACGGCGTATCGACGAAAGAAGAGTTCGATTTCGATACCGACGAACTCTACAAGACGGTCGAGGTGGGCTGGTCGCCGAGCCGCGATCAACGTTATCTCAGAAACGTACATATAACCCTGTGGCAGGTCGACGAGCGCGAGGACGACGGCGTCGACGATGCCGACGGGGTCACGCTCGGCCTCAACTGGATCTGGGACGAGACTTACATGCTGTTCAGCAAGATCGGGTCGTCGGATGCGGATGCGCCCAACGACTCGCAGATCGCCGAACGTTCGGTCACGCTCGGCGGCATTTATTACTTCGCCAAACGTTCCGACCTGATGGGCCTTGCCTACAACACCAGCGAACTCGCGGCGCCCGGCCTCGACGATCAGGATTCGCTGGAATTCTTTTACCGCCTGCAGCTCGCGCAAAATCTCGCCATCACGCCGAGCCTGCAAATCCTCGACGACCCGGCGCTGAACACCGAGGAAGACCGAATCACGGTAATCAGCCTGCGCCTGCGCCTGACGCTGTGATAAAAAAAACGGGGACAGTATACTGCCCCCGAAATTACGGAATTTATATGATCAGGGTTTTTGTTTTTACATTGATGCTGCTGCTCGTCTCGGCCTGCAGTGTAATCGGTGGAGAATCGGGTGCATCACAGGGCGCTAAATCCGCGGCCGTGACCGGCACCGTAACTTACCGCGAGCGCATCGCGTTGACGCCGGAGGCCGTGGTCGAAGTGCAATTGCTCGACGTGTCGCTCGCCGATGCCTCGGCAAAACAAATCGCCATACAGACGATCAAGCCCAAACACCAGGTGCCGATTCCGTTTGAGCTGATCTATGATCCCGCCGATATCGACGAACGTATGACCTATGCCGTACGCGCCACCATCTACGAAGGCGAGCGCCTGTTATTCACGACCAACCGACACTATCCGGTGCTGACACGCGGGCACGCGCACCACGTCGAGCTAGTGCTGCTTCGCAACTCAGGCGGATAACCGCTCCATAAACACATATCATCCCGGCCTCCGAGCCGACACCTCGGACCGCGGGATCCATTCATTCACTCTGAAAGTAGTAACCGGAAAGCCCATCGGGCTTTCCGTGATATATCTCGGTATTCTGCAATGGATGCCGGGTCAGGCCCGGCATGACGAGGAAAAGTGGCGATAGTTCACTTATATCCTTTAAGGGAAATAGGTAAACTGTCCCCGGAATTCCCGACTTTCATCTTTAACTTGAACCGCATGTTTGAGATAGTCTCGACCTGTCGGAAGCCAATAGCTAAGAACAAAAAATCACACGGAGATGAAATCAATGAGAATCAAATCAATTATCGCGATCCTGTTCGTGGCAGTCACTGCCACCGCGTCGCATATACAGGCGGCAGAAAATAAAGAACTACCGCAGACCCTGTTCAAGAACGTGAACATATTCAACGGCACCGAGAACAAGCTCTATCAAAATCATCACGTGCTGGTGGAAGGCAACCTGATCAAGACGATTTCGGCGCAACCCATCCCGGCCGACAGTGCCGAAGTGATCGATGGTAACGGCAAGACACTGATGCCCGGCCTGATCGACGGTCACGCACATGTCATGATCAATGCCCATTTCAACACGGTTGAGAAAGATATGGACCTGGGCGATCTCAATATACGCGCGGTGCGAGTGATGAAACGTTTCCTGATGGACGGTTTCACGAGCGTGCGCGATATGGGCGGACCGGCGTTCGCGCTTAAACGAAACATCGATAACGGCCGTATTCCGGGACCACGCCTTTATCCATCGGGCGGATTTATTTCACAAACCTCCGGCCATGGCGACTTCCGGGATCGTGCCGATGGCGGTTTTTCGATCCATGATGCCGGCGATCTCTCTAATTTCGAACGCATGGGCATCGGTATGGTTGCCGATGGCGTGCCCGCTGTGCTGAAGGCAGTTCGCCTGAACCTGCGCAATGGCGCGACCCAGATCAAGATCATGGCCGGTGGCGGCGGGTCGTCGCGCTTCGACCCTATCGATACCACTCAATATTCAAAGGATGAGGTCTGTGCCGCAGTTGAGGCTGCTGCCGACTGGGGTACCTATGTTGCCGCACACGTTTTTACCGATCGATCGGTTAATCGTTTACTTGACTGCGGCGTCAAAACCTTTGAGCACGGTTTCTTTATCAGTGAAAAAACGATGCAGCGCATCGCCAAGGAAGGCGGCTACGTGGTGCCGCAGATGTGGGGAATTTCTCCCGATCTCGCCAAGAATCCGCTGATGCCGCCGGATAAGATTCCACTGGTCAAGGCGCTGGGTAAAAAATACGCGGACTTTGGTAAAAATCTGTTGAAACACAAGGTCAAGGTGGTTTTTGCCTCCGATTATGTCGGCGTTCCGGAAGATGCTGAGCGCGCACGCCGCTATGAAATCTGGTGGCGCGTGGAGAAATTCGGCAGCAACTTCGAGGTGCTGAAGCAGATGACGTCTACCGCGGGAGAAATGCTGGAACTGTCCGGACCGCGTAATCCGGCGAAGGGCAAACTCGGTGTCGTCGAGGCCGGCGCGCTGGCCGACATGATCCTGATCGATGGCAATCCGCTCGAGGATATCACCACGATAGGCGGCACCGACGCCTGGTTTGATGCCGACCCCGAGTACAAGGAAATCGAAACCCTGAAAGTGATCATGAAAGACGGGGTGATTTACAAGAACAGTCTGTAGAAGATACCGGGCTGTTTACCCCTGATAGATTGTCATTCCCGCTTACGCGGGGATGACTTCAAGAATGCCATCCCGCGGTTTAACCCGATACGTCGGACCGCGGGATCCATTTGTGCGCAGCGGGAGTATCGGCCGGAAAGCCCATCGGGCTTTCAGTGATATATCTCGGTATCCTGCAATGGATGCCGGGTCAGGCCCGGCATGACGAGGCAAAAGGGAGATACTGTCCCCGGAATACTGAATACCTCCACGGGCCATCGCCTTGATGGACTATCGCTTTGCTGCTAGTTTTCCACGGGATGCGATGGCTTTGACAGGAAGGGGAAAAATACATGAATCAAGATAGTGTCAATAAATCAGTTTTAGTGGTGATGGTCATTGCCATATCGGCGCTGTTCTTCTCGATGATTCATCCATTTTTGATGGCCATCTTTCTTGCCGGGCTGTTCAGCGCAATGGCGCGCCCGGTATACCGTCGTTTGAATATCATGTTCAAGGGGCGCCGGCATCTGGCTTCGGTGACCACGCTGTTGTTGATGATCGTGGTCGTATTAATTCCACTGTTTCTGTTGGTCGGACTTATCGTCGGACAGGCGATCGATGTCGGCCAGACGGTATCGCCCTGGATCAGGCTGAATCTGGAACAGCCCGACAAGCTAACGACTTACCTGCAGCAGCTGCCGTTTTACGAATACATCGAGCCATACCGCGGAATCATCCTGGAGAAGTCGGGACAGATCGTTGGTACGATCAGCAACTGGATCGTGGGCGGTCTCTCCCAGGCAACGCTGGGCACGGCCAACTTCCTGTTCATGACCTTTGTCTTTTTGTACACCATGTACTTTTTCCAGATGGAAGGCGGCAAGCTGATCAAAAAGATTCTCTACTACCTGCCATTGAACAGCGACGATGAAAGCCTGATGCTGAACAAGTTCACTTCGGTCACGCGTGCCACATTGAAGGGATCATTGATGATCGGCGTTTTACAGGGCGGCCTCGCAGGGGGTGCTTTCGCCGTTGCCGGCATCGACAACGCGGTGTTCTGGGGTACGATCATGGCCGTGCTGTCTGTCATACCGAGCGTCGGTTCGGCACTGGTGTGGTTCCCCGCTTCGATCATCCTGATCATGCAGGGCAGTGTTGGCGCTGGAGTAGGGTTGATGGTTTTCTGCGGTTTGATTGTCGGCAGCCTGGATAATTTCCTGCGCCCGATACTGGTGGGCAAGGACACCAAGATGCATGAGTTAATGATCTTTTTCGGCACGCTTGGCGGCATCCTGATGTTCGGTATTACCGGTATCTTCATCGGCCCGGTGATCGCCTCATTGTTCATCACGATCTGGGAGCTATACGGAATTGCTTTCAACGATTACCTGCCGGAAGTGTACTACAGGAAACCGCCAGCTGAGCCTGTGGATTCAGGCGATGAGGAAGAATCAGGTCATTAATTGCTGAAAAAGGGAAATAAGTATACTGTCCCCGTAATTCACAGGCACTGACTCGACTTTTACCTTAGGTCGAGTTTAATAAATCCCGTGGTGATTTTGCCTAGAGTTGCGATTCGATCGGCAACAGACGCAATATGCCTACCCCGAAACGGCGCCAGAATCCCGTGTTGGGCTCGGTTGTGAAAACCCGTTTCTCACCGCCGATTTCGCGATGCCAGACCAGTTTATCGGTACCATTCACGTTTTTCTCCAGCGCCAGCCGAAACGCCGACTTGTTCACGGTCTGATCAAACCAGTCACTCATATCCAATGCGATATCAGCCGACTCGATCATTATTCCGACCTCGGTATTTTCAACCACCGATCTCGGGTCCAGGTTCAAAGAACCGATAAACACGCGCTCGCGATCGATGACGAATGACTTGGCATGCCAACTTGCCTTGGATGAACCGCTGAGACCTTTTTTCTCGCGGCGTTGGGCGCGCGTCAGTCGCTTGTCGATTTCGTAAAGTTCGACCCCGGCACGCAGCAGCGATTTTCTGTATTTCGAGTAACCCGCGTGCACCGCGGTAACGTCGGTCGAGCCCAGCGAGTTGGTCAAAACGCGCACCCGCACCCCGCGTTCGCGCATTTTTCTGAAGGTTTCCACGCCCTTTTTTCCCGGTACGAAGTAGGGTGTAAAGATGATCAATTCGCTGGAGACCTTGTCGGTGTATAGTTTAAGTTCCGTGACCAGGTGGAGCAGCGTCTGATCGCGCTCGGCGCTGATTTTTGCAGGATGGTCGTACAGTACCCGAGCATCGCCCCAGTCGAAATCGAAACTCCAGTTTTTGATCAGGGTGACCATCGAGCTTTGTCGTAATGCTTCGAGATACTCCGAATCCTGGTTCTGCCTGGCGAACTCGAACAGGATCTGCCGTGCATTGTCCAGATCCTCCGGCTCGGAGTTACCCTTGACCAGGGTGGCGATCGGGTAACTGGCGGGGCTGTTCCAGTAAAGATCAAAAGTATCAGATATCCTGTCGACGACCGGGCCGACGGCCAGTACATCGAGATCGCCGAACACAAGATCGGGATCCGCCTCGAAATATTCGTCGCCGATATTACGACCGCCGACAACGGTTACCTGATTGTCGACGGTAAAAGACTTGTTGTGCATTCGACGCGTGACTTCACCGAAGCGCGATAAAAGCTGGAACCAGCGTACCGTCTTGCGGCCAAATGGATTAAACACCCGAATCTCGATATTGGGGTGTGCGTCGAGCGCGGCCGCATTGATGTCTTTGCGATCGTCGAGCGTCATGTCGTCGACCAGTAAGCGCACGCGTACGCCGCGGTCGGCAGCCTTGACCAGCGCATCGATAAACAAGGTTCCGACGAGGTCGCTATGCAGCAGGTAATATTGCGCATCAATACTGCGTTCGGCACGGGATGCCAGCATCGCGCGCGTCGTGAATGCATCGAGACCATTGGGAAGCAGATGGAATCCCGATTGCCCGGGATGGGCAGATATCCCTTCTCGAAGGTCTTGACCCAATCGGGTTGTGTCGGTGTCTCGCAAAGCAAATGACTCGTGTCGATCGATATTCTTCGGCAGGCTGGCGCAACCACTGATCAATAGCAGCACAAGCAGCGGCAGAAGGTGGCCTCGGGTTAGCGTAGCGACAGGTGTTGGTGACATCAGATTGTGATTGTTCTTATTGGTTTCAGGTTTCGATGAGCCGGCTTGTGCATCAGCCTGTCCAATCAACCCTGTGCTCTACTTTAAGGCGACAGGTATTCAAGTGCGTTCATCTCGTGCCTGGCGAATCTTACCAGAAAATTCTACCCGAAATTCCTACAATGCGGCTTCCAGCTTGCTGGCGATGTCGCGACTGAATTGCGCCAGGGCATCGCTCATCGCCGCAGCCACGGCACCGGGGTCCTCCCCGATTGCTGCCTGCGCCTGGTAGCGGTTACGGCGCACCGGTACCGCCATCCCGCCATCGGTATCGGCAATACCCCATTGAGCTTCCAGCACGATGCGGCCCTGGTGGTCGGCTTCGAAACGATTAATGTCGCCCACCAGGCGATACTTCACCTGGTCCCGGACAAACGATTCGTATGGAAATATCACAACGACCACGCCCTCGAGCAGATTGTCGACGTCAGCCGAGATGATACGTAGCAGTGAAGTGGCCAGTGGTTCACTCCAGCGGCTGAATCCGTCAACCTGCATTTCGGCGTTGGCGCCGCGGGTTACGATTTGCGAGCGATTCAGGTAATCCGGCATGCGGAACGGACCCAGTCCGAGCAACACTGCATCGTCGGGGTCTTGCCTGAATTCGGAGTCGATCGGGTTGAGCGAGAAATAGCGCACCGGCGATGAAGACGAGCAGGCCGCGAGCGTCGACAATACTATTGTGCCGAAAATGACTAACCGAAATCCTGTAATCATTGGGCTTACTCCTTTCATTCTTCTAGGTTTTGCTTTCCACGTATCAGGGCCTCGGGCTTCTGTTCCAGCAGATCGAGAAACTCCCGTAACGCCCGCGCCGCGGATTCGACTTCCTTCAGCGTCCTGCCGAGTTGGTAGGCTTCGGTCGATTCGCCTTGTAGCTGGAATTTTGCGGCTGCCAGCGTGCTCTTCAGTTCGCCCGGAATCTCGCGGATACCCTCGTCTTCGAGAATGGACCGTAAAGCTTCCAGGGTATTCTGCAATTCTGCCGGAATGGTGCGGAGATCGTCATTTTCTAGTACGACTCGAAGTGCCTTCAAGGACGAATTCAGCTCCCCGACGGCCAGGTTGATCGAGCCTACGGTCTGACCTATTGGCAGTTCATTCGCTTTATCCAGTAGCCTGGATATTTTTTGCTCAAGCCCGGACAGGCCAGTGACGACAGTCGGAATGGTGACATATCCTTCGAATTCTCCCAGTTCAGCAGCTTGCTCATTATCGAAATAATCGAGCTCGACTAACTGCGCACCGGTCAGCAGGTTGCCTATTTCGAGAGAGGCTCGCAGGCCGTTTCTGACACCTTTCTCAAAAGTCTTACGCATCAGTTCGAGAGATTCGTTGGTATCCGGTAATGCGAAGCGCCCGGGTTCGATATAGATGAGCACCGGTATCGGTACACCACGCGGTTTCGCGTTTTCGCGTATGCCTTTTTCAACCAGCTCTTGCAACAGAACACTTTTGACCTCGCCAATGCGAATTCCACGATATTCCACCGGTGCATTTGGCAACAAACCCCTGATCGACTGGTCAAAACTGACAACGTAGTATTCACGATACCCGAATGGAGATTCGAGTATGTCGTCATATTTGGGAAACAGTCGAAACTCGGTATTATTATCAACCGGTACACCGACCTCAAAATCGGGTGGCTTAGCAAAGGTGACACCGCCCTGCAGGATTGACTTCAGGGAACCGGTTTCAATCGAAAAGCCTTCGGCACCGGCGTTCAAGGAAATTCCGCTCACATCCCAGAAGCGCACCGAGCTGTTTACCAGTTCATGGTATGGGGCGTCGATAAAAATTTCATGGCGAAGCTGTTTCTTTTCCAGGTCAAAAGTCAGGCTTTCCACCCGGCCAACTTCAAACCCGTGAAACAGCACCGGGTCACCGGGACCCACCGAAGCTGCACCCTCGCTCAACAGAATCAGGCGTATGCCCGGTGCATCAACGGGTGTCAGCGGCGGTTCTTCAAGACCCGTGAATTCAAGTGCTTTGGTATTCGATGAGCCTGGTGCAATCTGGATGTAGGCGCCCGAGAGTATAGTGTCAAGGCCCGATATCCCGCCACCTCCGATTTGTGCCGTAACCACCCAGAAACGCGTTTCGTCGTTCAGCAGCGGTAACGCCTCGCGTTTCATTTTGATAATGGCGGCAACGCCTTCTAAATTCTCGCCCAGAACGACATCCTCTACTGTCCCCATTTCGACGTCGCGAAACTTGACCACAGTCTTGCCTGCCGTCAGGCCACTTGCGGTTTTAAAGTGAACCCTGATTTCGGGTCCCTCGGTCATATAGGTATAGGCTACCATCCAGGCACCCAGCACCAGCGCGACCAGGGGAATGATCCAGATCGCGGTAAACTTCTTGCCCTTGCTTACCTCAGGTTTCGCTGTCATTTTTATTATCCAACTGGTCCCACATTAAACGGGGATCAAAATACTCCGCGGCCACCATGGTCACCAGAACGACCCCGGCAAAACTATAGGCCGCGATGCCGGGTCGAATGACCAGTAAACCGTCAAGATGCACTAACGCCACCAGTATCGCAACCACGAACACGTCCACCATCGACCATTTGCCGATGAACTCGGCGATCTGGTAGAGTTTGGTGCGTTGCCGATGGTTCTCACGATCGCTGCTTTCGACGCTCCAGACCAGGTAAAACATGGCTGCGATTTTTGCTGACGGAACCACTACGCTGGCGATAAAGATAACCATGGCAACCGGTACCGATCCCAACTTTATCAATAACACCACACCACCGATAATCGTGCTGAATTCGGCGCCGGTAATCGTGTCGGTAATCATGATCGGGTACAGGTTTGCGGGGATATATAAAATACTGGCCGTGATCAACAGTGCCAGTGTGGTCTGCAGGCTGTTGGTCGTGCGCAGGTGCATGGCGGCACCGCAGCGGGGACAGGTATGTATTGCAGATGACGCCAGCTTGCAGCAAACGTGGCAGGAAGCGAGGCCCCGCGAAGCTGCAGTATCGGTGTCGCCGCTCATTGATGTGGCTCCATGGCTTCAATCATTTCCCAGCACTGGAAACGATCCAGCGACACCACCGCCAGTGTGAAACAGATGCTGAAACCGGCGTAGGCCCAGAACGATATGCCAAGCACTACCGTGGCCATGGCCGCGATTTTTACCAGGCTGACGATGACGCCGATGATAAACACTTCGACCATCGACCAGTTTTTCATCGTGAACACACCGCGCGCCGCAATGCGTAACCATGGTGCCTTCTTGCCGAACATCAGCGGGGCACTGATCATGACCAGTAGCAACAGGATCAGCGCCGGAATGTAAATTATGAAAGCCGCCACCATGATCGCCAACTCCGGCATGCCGTAGCTCCACAGGGAGCCCGGGGCCGAACGCAAGGTCATCACGCTTTCCAGTCCGCTGGCCGAGAATGACAGGAAGGAGAAACTGCAGGCGAGAACGAGCAGTATGATGGCGGCGATGGCGTATGCCAGCACTCGGCTCATGGCATCGCGCCGATAACGGGTCAGAAAATGCCCGCAGCGGGGGCAGCTTGCCTGACTACCATTTTCCAGATCACCGACATCCACCAGTAAATCACAACCGTGACAGGCGATTAAGTCACTCATAAAAATCGATGATATCTGTAATTCGGAGGCAAGTGCAACATAGGGCCAGAACATTTGGCGTATATATATATTGAATATGTCCCAACTTTAGTTAAATCAATATATTGCACTGTAAAAACAGCATTATCGTTACGGTAATTCGGGTTAGTGCGACTATTTTGCACTGATCTGATATTATCCTGCCGTTTTTGAAATAAAGCAATAATCGGCCAGGCGATATCAGTGATGAAAAATTGGGCGGTTGGAAAATTGATTTTTTTAACATCAAGTAGTCAGTATGCCCGGTAAAATTAACGCCTGCCAACATCGATTTATAAGCCGTAAGGTGTACTTATACCTGCATCGGCTTGTATACTTCGCCGATAGCCTAGGCACATTAAAATACAAACCAAGAGGGAAATAACAAATGAAACCAATTAACAAGATTGCAGTTGCGACACTGCTGGCCTCAACCAGTACCTTTGCCTTTGCAGGGGTTGATTCCGATATCGGCTCGGTGGCGGAATTCGATGCTGCGAATGCCGAAAAAGACTGGTCCGGGATGCTTGGCCTGGCGGTACTTTCAGCACCGGAGTACTGGGGTAGTGAAGATACCGAGGGCACCGGGGTCCCGGTTATCATCGTGGATTACAAGGACACTGCCTATTTCAAGGTAAATCGGGCCGGATACTGGTTCTGGAAACCGAATGATAATTTTCGTGTGGGTGCGCTGCTTAAAATTCGTCCGGCTGCCTGGGAAGAAGATGACGATAGCATCGAAGACCTCGGTCCGATTCCCGCCGGGTTCGATGAGCCTGACGCACAGGGCGAAGCCGGTGTTAATTTTCTCTATAAGAAAGATCGATTTTCGGCCGAGGCTCAGCTGACCTCGGGCGAAGACGTCAACCTGGCTTTAAACTTCGAGTACAACCTGGTCCAGTCCGCGGAACTCGTATTGTTCGCACGCCTCGGAATTGAACAACTGGGTGAAGATACCGTGCTCTATAACTGGTATGGCGATGATGACGATTCATTCGATCCCGATTCAGCCAGCAATACCACGCTAGGACTGATTGGCATATATACCCTGTCGAAAGAATGGAAGCTCTTTTTCGGCGCGACTTCAACGTCACTGGACGATGAAATCGACGACAGCCCGATTGGAGACGACGATACCTACAACGTCGGATTTGTCGGGGCTGGTTGGACCTTCTAAACCGTGTTAACCTCAGACTGACTGGTAACCGGATAATTCGTGTAAATAACGATTCACAACCCGAAAAGCGGGCCATAGTGGCCACGATGACCGGTGTCGGTATGCCGCGCAGGTTTTGATTTCCTCTGAAACTAAAAACCGGCGGTTGTTGAACCATAAAAAAAGCCAAGGGGGCTAAGGGTTATAACCATGAATACACACTTGTACAAGAATCTCAAATCCGTGCTGGTCACGTCGCTGGTACTGTGTTGCGTCACCGGTCCCAATCTGGCGCAGGCCGAGGCCGACTGGTTTACGGTCACGATGGATAACGACGCTTTTGCCGGTAATGATAACGGTTACACCAACGGTCTTTACGTCTCCTGGTATGACACGCCGGACAACAACAAACCCGAACCCGGATTCCTTGCGAGCGCGATGTTGTGGAGCCTTTCGGACGCTACGCCACTACGTGAGGTCGGTATAAAAACGATTGGGCAAACCATGATTACGCCGGACGATATCGAGGTGGATCCCCCGATACTGCCGCCTGACGACCTGCCTTACGGCGGTTTGCTGTTCTACTCCGATAGTTATGCAAAGATATATGAAACCCGCGCGGACAGGATTGCAGTCACGATTGGCGTGGTCGGCGAGCCCTCACTCGCCGACGAAACGCAAGATTTTGTGCACGAGGTCATCAGTTCCGACGAACCCTGCTGCTGGGATTCACAGCTCGACGACGAAATCGTGTTTCAAGTCAGCCGTGCGCGGTTCTGGAGAAGCTGGGTTTCCGACGGTGGCAGCGCGGATTTGCTGCTCGGCGCCGATGTGGCACTGGGTACCATATCGAGTTCCGTAGGCGCGTCATTCATGGTTCGCTACGGTACCCAGCTGAAGCAATCTTACGCCACCGCGCTACTGGTCAATGGCAGATCCTCGAATCCCGTAGCAACGCAAGCCGGCTGGTACGTGTTTGCCGGGGCGAGGGCAGCCTACCTGGGCAACCAGATATTTCTGGACACCAGTAAGTCCTACGACGATGACTTCGAGGAGATCGATTACCAGGAGGACACCGTTGCGGTTACCGTGGGACTGGCCTACTCGTGGAAGGAATGGTCGTTTACCTTCGCGATGAACGACCTGAACGTGAATGAAGATGACGATGCCGCGGAAGAATACTCCGAGTACGGCACCTTCACGCTGGCCTGGAAGACCGACTGAACGTTGAGTTCTAAAGGGGCCGGCGGCATATAAGAGCCATCATTCTTTTTCACCAACCCCTTTTAGCAGCCTTGCTTTTTCCCCGAAATTGCTCGAGCCGAAGGGTTCCTGCGTTTTCCATTCAGGGTGCTGCGGCCGAACACCTATTTCGGCAACTGTTTGAACATCGAGGTTACCGCGTAGTCGAGGCGTTTCTTGATCACGTCCTGCTCCGGGTTCTGCTGGATTTCGGCTGTTGCTACACCGCCCCAGATGGCCAGGCCGGTGCCGGCGTCTATGAGGATGACGGTGAGCGCACCCATGGGCACATTTTCCAGGGTTTCCAGGTTACTCTCCGGGTCGATCTTGATTTCCATGACAGCCATATCGATGCCCGCGGCGAAAGCGACAATCAGGTCCGGGGCGGCTATGGTTATTTTACGAATTACCCGCGGCGCCGTATTTTTTCATCCAGGTCTTGACCTGCGGATTTTGCGAGGCAACGGACGCCAGCAGCGCCAGGTAACGGTGGATACCGTCGGTTTTTCCGCTTTTCTCCATGTACGATACCTGCAGGAATGACAGGTCGATGTTATTTGGCCAGCGTTTGCTCGCCGCTTCGATGGCTTGCATCGCCTTTTCGGTCTCACCGCGCGAGTCCAGCGCGACGGCATAAACATAGATATGCCGGGGATTCGAATCTTCCTGTTTGATTGCGGTTTCAAAATACTCCAGCGCTTCATTTTGTTGACCGGAACGAACCAGGAACAAGCCATAAGCGTGATGGGTATTGGCGCTGTCGGGGGCCACCTGCAAGGCTTGCAGCAACAGTTTTCGGGATTCATGATCGCGGCCGCTAGAGCGGTAAAGATCCGCCAGGTTGATCAGTGTCGGAACGTAGTTCGATTCAATTTCGAGTGACCGCAGGTAAGCGTTTTCCGCGAGGATGCTGAAACCGAGGCTTGCCTCGAGATTGCCGATCGAAAGTTGCCCGGCGGGGGTATCGGCATTGTAATTCAGCGCTTCACGGTATTCTTCAATCAGCGCATCGAGCCGCGCTGCATCCTTGCCCGCGAGTTGCGGTTGCGCATCGGCGAGCACGCTCGCGACCTCGAGCCGAATTACCCTGAGCGGGTCTTCGATCAGCGGACTCAGCAATTGCCAACGCAGCTGCATCGGCATTGCGCGCAACGCGCTGACCGCGGCTCGACGTATCAGCGGATTCGCGTTTGCCAGTTGCCGCGAAGCGTTATCAACCGCCAGTTGCGACGGGAAGCCAGCGAGTTTGCCGATCAGCGAAGCCTCGCGGATGGGCGTCAGATCGAACTTCGAGGAATAGCGCGCATAGTCCTTGAACATCAACGCATCTTGCCGCTCCAGCCCCTGGTTGATGAGCGCCCAGGCGTTTTGCTGTTCGCTGGCACCCCATTCGAGCAGTGTATTCGCGGCCCATTGATTGGTTTTACCCTGATGGCAGGTGGTACAGGCGTTTGGCGTATCGGCGTGCAGCGATAAGCCGGGGTCGGGGATCGCGAAACTATGATCGTGCCTGAGGTCGACCGACATGTAAAGTCGCTCGGGCATATGGCAGTTAGCACATTGTGCGCCGTCGGAGCCCGCCGGATGGTGATGGTGCTCGGCGGTATCGAAGCGGGCGGGTTTATGGCACTGGGCACAGAGCGCGTTGCCTTTGGCGATCAACTTTCCGGAATGCGCATTGTGGCAGTTGGCGCAGGTCACACCTTTAGCGTGCATTTTACTTTGCAGAAATGAACCCAGCACAAACACTTCATCGTCGATCTGGCCGTCGGCAAAGTAGAGCCCCTGGTCGAGCAGGGCCAGGCGGTATTGATCATGGTAGGCGGCGAACGGCTTGTGGTCACTATTAATGCCGCGCCGCGAATGGCAACCGCCGCAGGTATCGATGTGGGAATTGTTGCGGGTGCCGGTCGGCGAGGCGATACCGTCGTCGCCTCGAAACGCCCAGGCCAGCGCGGGCATTTGCTGACGTTTGAACCCGGTGTTGTCGGGGCCGAGCTGTTTGGCGGTTGCCAACGCCAGGTGCTGCGAGGCCGGGCCATGGCAGGATTCGCAGCCGACACCGATCTCGGACCAGGCGCTAGCGTAACTTTTGTTTTCGGGGTTGTAGTTCTTGGAGACGTTGGTGTTGTGGCACTCGATACAGCGACTGTTTGAATTCTGAAAATGACGCGTCCAGAAAAACGGGTGCTCCGGGTCAATGTCCTCATCGGCCTGCAGGTGATACCAGCGTTGTCCGCCTTGCTCTTTGTCGCGACTATCCCAGGCTAGATTCAGTGCCTGTAAATGACCCTTGCCGATATCGATCAGGTATTGCTGCAGCGGATAATGTCCAAAGGTGTACTGGATCGTGAACACGCCGGGCTCGCCGTTCTGACCTATGGTCGACACCTTGAATTCGTTGCCTTGTTGGAACAGGCGCGTCTCGATACCGTGAAAGCTGACAGTGACATCGCTGAAATCTCCCAGCACCGTATTTTTATCGGCGGGCTGCATCGCCTTGCGATGGTCTGATTGTTGCCAGGCAGCGTATATATCTGCATGGCATTGAGTACATTGACCGGAGCCGACAAATGCGGCTGGCTGATCAGCCTGGGTTGGCGAGCCCGCATTTATCCCGGTAAAGGCACTCGCCAGTAAAAAAAATACAAAAATAATTCCAAGACTATCGCTTGATAGTATGATGCGTTGCATGTTTAAGGGGTTGCCTTTTTTGATGCGGGCGAGATTAGCAGGTTTTTAACCATGAAGAAAAATTACCTAATTCTGATGGCTGGATTGTTATTGTCGGCATGCGCCACAGGCTATAACCCGACCTATTACTATAATGAAATCCTGATCGTCAATAACTCGAAGCAATTGATCCAGGACGTGATGATTAGCGCCAGTGAAACGGGGCGACAATTTAGTTGCGGCAATATAGCGCCACTCGGGATCTGTTCAGATAGGTTTCCCAGGCGCAGATATGAGCAAAACCCGATCCAGATCAGCTGGGTGTTTGGCGGTAGCGCCGGGCAAACCAGCGAGTTTGTGCTCGAGGTGCCCGCAACAATGAGTACCGGGCTGCCACTGCGCGGGGTATTGGCGATCAGCCCTAAAGGAGAGATCGCGGCTTATTTCGAGCAGGAAGATCCCCTTTAATTAGATGAGCCAGGATTCAAACCATTCTGCCTTGTCTTCATGGGTGTTGTTGATCGCCAAGGCAATCGATTCCTACGATTTCGACAGCAAGGAACTGTTCAGCGAGGTTGGCCTCGATCACGGCAAGCTGCGCAATCCAGTCGCGCGCTTTTCCCACCCGGCGGTACACCGTTTGTGGCAGCTCGCGGCCGATAGAATCGACGACCCCTGTTTTGGTCTGACCGTGGCCAGTTTCTGGCATCCGACGACGCTGCATGCGCTCGGTTACGCCTGGCTTGCCAGCAATACCCTGGAAGAGGCTTTCGGGCGTGTTGTGCGCTACACCCGAATTGTAAATACCGCCGCGGGAGGGGTTCTGCGTTTTGAAAAGTCGGAGACCAGCTGTGGTCTGATTATCAGTAACCCGCGGACATTTTTAACACCGTCACCGGCAGCGGTTGATGCCGCGCTTGCCATGTTGTTAATTATGAGTCGCGCAGCCTATGGAGAAGAATTTCGGCCGATCGCGGTTTCGCTTCAGCACGATGAACCCGACTGCGTGCAACGCTTTAACGAATTGTTCAGGGCACCGGTCGCGTTTTCACAGGCCGAGAATGCGATGTGGATGGATCCGCAGGTCGTGTCCGAACCGCTGGCAACGGCGAATCCAGAGCTGGTCCGGGTCAACGACCAGGTGGTGATCGATTACCTGGCGAAACTCGACCGCGGCGACTTGACCATGCGCGTCAAGGCGGAATTGATCGAGCGGTTACCTGGCGGGCAGATCGAGGAAGAAGATATCGCTGCCTCGATTCATGTCAGCCAGCGCAGTCTGCAACGCAAACTCAGCGAGCAGGGAGTCTCCTTTACCCAGCTGCTGGATAACACGCGCCGCGAACTGAGCCGGGAGTATGTGCGTAACCCGCAACACCCGTTTCATGAAATTGCGTTTTTACTGGGTTTTGCCGAGCCGGGTAATTTTTCGCGCGCCTTCAAACGTTGGTACGGAAAGTCACCGAGTCAGTACCGCCAGGATTCCTTGTCCTAAAAAAACGGGGACAGTTTACCTCCACTAATGCTGTCATTCCGCGGCTTGACCGCGGGATCCAGGATTAAGCAGCACATTCCAAGGGCGATTGTTTATACTGGATTTCGCGGTCCGACGTATCGGCTTTCGCCGGAATGACACCTTTACTACTGCAGCCAAGCCGGGGGATGGCGATTAATACGCCACTAATGTTGTCATTCCGCGGCTTGACCGCGGGATCCAGGATTAATCAGCACATTCCAAGGGCCGCGCCAGAAGTATAGCTGGCAGATCATTCATTCAAGACTCTTCAATGAAGGTCTTTCCATTTCCTCGATGATGGTATTTAAATCCTCTTCCGGGTGCAATTTCTCGAAGGATATCTGTGCTGCATTGATCGCCAGTGCCACCATGATGCCAGTAAAGATCATTCCCTGCAGTGCGATAAATATCGCCAGGGTTTTAGACAAGCGCTTTAAAGGTCGAATATCACCATAACCAACCGTGGTGGCGGTAATAAAGGACCAGTATATCGAGTCGAAATGGCCCCAGGATTCTCGGTAGCCAACTAGCAGGCCGAACAGGATGATCCCCAGTGCCATTGAAAACAACAGCGGCCACGCCAGTACAAGGCCGTTGATAAAATAAAAAGTATAGTTATAGGTAAATTCCATGAACGCTAACCCTGGATTAAATGAACGCCGCTATTCTACCCTGAAGCCAGCGATAAATTTAAATAGTGAAATGAAACAGGATGCTGTGGTATCTCGGTCCCGCATCGATCGCGATCTGCAGGGCTAAACCTGACTGCGTTGATCCACACCGTTGACACTAAAACCGCTCGGGAGTTGGTCTGGGTGGGAGTTGCCTGTTTATCTACCGGACCGAATCCAGTCCCCCCAGGATTTCAATATCGCCTGGCCTATTACCAGGGGACCACGCTCAGAATGTAAAGCCTGCCGTAATCATGCCGGCGGCAAGCCCCAGTTGGTTAAACTCGACAACAAAGGATTTATTTTTATAACCCAGGGTGGGCACGAGTACCGGCGCCACGCCCAGGCCGTTGAGCGGGATCTTGTCGTCATAAGGCTCGTCGTAACCGTTTAGCAGCCCACCGGTCAGTTTGTAATACCATCGATCTGAGCTGAATGCCCGCCATTTCCGACCTACATACAGATACTGGGATTCCTGTCCGAATGAATTATCAAATACCGCCAGCCCCATGACCCGCTTGTCTTTGGTCTGGCCTTCGAATCCAAGCATGTTCTGGTCATTGACATGGTCTGGGTCCGGGTCATAGTGCTTGGTGTAGAGCGAGCTGTACAGATACGACTGCTCGAAATTCCAGCCTGTAGTCCAATATGAAAATGTGCTCGTATCATCACCCTGGGCCGGGCCTGGACTGATGGAAAAAACCATTGCGACAAACAGCATCAAGGCTGGTGCTATGTTCTTAAGCAACCAGAATTCCCCATCTCTATATGATCCCGTATTTGAGTAAATCATCGTAGTCTATTTCGTATTTAAATTCCTTATGATGACTACATATAGTACAGGTTACTTAAATACCCTTATCCGCGGGCGCCAATCGCTGATCCCGGTGTCAAAAATCGACAAAAAGGCAGAAAAGAGGGATCAGGCGCGAATAAAATTTCAGGACCCGGATGTCCGCTACTCGACGAGGTCCCACAAACCAGTATCCTTAAGTGCCGTTAAGCACTGCTGACTGACCTGGGACTGATTGGCCTTGATACAGCGCAGCATACGACCCTTTCCCGGTTCTACCGCAAGACAATGCTTATCGGCATCGGCTTCACAGGCGACGAGCGAGTAATCCAGGGCTGCCGCACTCGTCTTGATGGCCTGGGTGGCTTCCGAAATCCCCTGCTTGCACTGTTGAGACAACTGGTCTTCATAGGCCGCAAGGCACATGAAAACTTTTTGTGCATTTTTACCCAAACCAGCACAGTGCTGTTTGATATCCGCATCACAACCACGTACCGAGGTGTTAATGGTTATTTTGCCCCCCTTCAACTTTTCTGCCAGTGGCTTTCCAGCCTCCTGGGCGTGAGCGGAGATCGAAAACAACAACGCCGATAATAATAAAACAATGGTTTTCATGACATTAAATCTCATTTCTTTTTCCCTGGTTGTGGTGAGTTATTTGGAGTGGTTTTTAGTCGCGGGTATTTTACACAATAATTCCCATATGTCCGTTTCGGATCGGCTACGGATATCCACTAATCCGCCGAATCGTTGTTATCATCGACCTTCTTGAAATACAGCCAGATCAAAAAGCCGATAAACACAAAGACTTCGATATTCATCAGGGTATCAAGGATTGCGTCGCTCATGTCTCAGTCTCGAATTCTTTTTTCAGGGTTTTCAGCAGGCACACCACCAATATCAGCACCACGAACACAAAGGGCAGCGAGCCCAGTGCGATGATCGATTTAATCGCGCCGATGTTCCCCGACAGGATCATGACATATCCCAGTGCGGCCAGGATCACGCCCCAGCTCAGTTTGATTTTGACGCTTGGATTGAGATCGCCTTCGCTGGAAAACATCCCCAGCACGAAAGCAGCACTGACGACGCTGGT
This sequence comes from uncultured Gammaproteobacteria bacterium, assembly GCA_964196225.1. Classification (GTDB taxonomy): domain Bacteria; phylum Pseudomonadota; class Gammaproteobacteria. The sequence goes on from CAXMSP010000201.1 coordinate 25,390, forward strand.
AACGATGAACAGAAATGCGGCGACGATGACCAGCGAAATGGTCAGCAAGGGTAACGGGTAACCCTCCAGCATGAAAAAGGTCACCGCGCTGACGTTATTTCTGACCACGTCCATGATCTGGGAACCTTCTTGTAACACCGCGTGGAATCCAGCGCCGCCAAATATTCCAAACCACAGCATTGAAAATATGGTCGGCCCGAGAATCACGCCGACGATAAACTCGCGAATGGTTCGCCCTTTCGAAATGCGTGCGATAAACACCCCGACAAAAGGCGCCCAGGCGATCCACCAGACCATGTAGGTCAGGGTCCAGGACTCGAACCAGTTGCCGACATGTTCATCCATGAAGGTAAAGGTGCGAAATCCCTGGCCCAATACGCCGCCGAAATAACTTCCGATTGCCTCCGTGATCCCCCCCATCAGGTAGTGCGTGGGACCGGCAAGCAGAATAAATACCATCAATCCAACGGCGACCGCCATCGCGGTGTTGGACAACTTCGCCATGCCGGTGCTTAAATCGACTACCAGTGCCGGAAAGTAGGAGAGGCAAAGCACAAAAAACACCGCGGTGGTTAGACCGAGGCCAGTGCCACTGAGATTGAACAGCGTATCGATGCCATCCTTGACCTGGAATACACCCATCGCGATCGAACCGCCGACACCAATGGCAATAGCGACAATGGCCAGCAGATTACTCAACCAGCCGACCAGGTTGGTAAACCGGTTCCCCCCGAACGTATCGATGATGGGTGACCCGATCAGGCTGGGGCAGCCGCGTCTGAAACCGAAGTAGGCGATCACCAGCCCGGTCAGCGCGTATATCGCCCAGGCATGGAGGCCCCAATGGAAATTGGTGACAAACAGTGCCAGACCTGCCGAGGTACCAGGGTCTTCGTAATTTTTTATCAGGTCAAAGTGGGTGAGTGGTTCGGCGCTCCCCCAGAACAGCAGGCCAACCCCCATGCCGGCAGCGAATAACATCGTCAGCCATGAAATCGTCGAAAACTCTGGCTCATCGTCATCTTGTCCAAGCTTGATGCTGCCATAGCGCGACAATGCCAGCCAGATGCTCACGATCAGCATGAAGGATACCGCCAACATGATAAACCAGCCGCGGCTGATGAACTGGACGTGGACCAGCCTGGCTGCCCCGGCCGCGAGTCCCTCGGCATCGGTCAGGCCCCAGATCGAGATGGCACCGGTGATGACCAGTGCGGTGATCAGCAAGGGACTGGTAAAAGCGGATTTTTGACTGATCGCCGCGGCGCGGTCGTTCCCCGGTTGTGGTTTGATTTCGTTATTGGTCATGGCTATTGTTATCGGTCGAGAGCGCCCAAAACAGGACCGCCCGGGCAAAACGGATTTTTCGCATTGATATTCCCGAAATCCCGTTAAGTTTTAAAACCCGGAAAAATAATCAACAGATACAATAATCGCTGATTCAGCAAGGTTTCTTGACCTGGGTCATATCCCAGTGTTCAAGTATCACCATGATTTTTTTCGTCACGACGCACTTACACATGGTCTGGTATAAGCCGTTATTCCGGGGACAGTATGCTTAATTCTGCTAACACCTGGACTATTATGGGAGACATTTAGAATTAAGTATACTGTCCCCGTATTTCCGTCAAACAATCCAATCAATCGCCGCGTCACAATCGTCGAAATCGAAATGCCTGACCTCGGCTTTGACGAAATGGTTGACGATGGCTGGAAAGATTTCGGCAACTCTTGCATCCGTCACCAACGCGACCTTGTTGATTGCATGATGATGATTTCTGACAAAACGAAAATGCTCGATGACATCACCCAAACTTTCCCATCCCGGGAAGGTCCTGGTTTTAATGGTCAGCCCGTCAAGCTGTCCCTGGCTTTCAATAATCGGGTCAACCTGGCTTGCGATTGCCGCAAAATCGTCTTTCGTCAAGGGGCCTTGCGGTTCGATCAGGCAGTAGTTGTGGTGTGGCGTAATTCTAATCATCTTGATTTGGTTTCCTGAATCAGCCTGACCTTTTGCAGATTATTCTTTTGCCACGATCAACCCGCGCGCTTGCAAGGTTTGGATCGTCAGGGCTATCTGTTCCTCGATGAGGTTGCGTGGCGTCGATGGTTCGATGCTCTCTGATTGCATCGACCAGATCAGTTCCTTCGTCGCGGCATCGTAGATATTGGTTTCCAGCGTTAGTACCTTGAAGCGTCGATAATAAGCGCGATTATCGCTTTCTAACGCATGCGTGTAGTAGCCGTGGTAGCTGCGGTGATGGTCGTAATAGGTCGGCGGGTGGTAAACCTCTTCTTCTTTTACGCCCAGCAGGCGGGTGACCAGCACGGCATCAATATCCTGTCCTTTTATCGCCGCTTCCACGGTTTCGCGCGAAATCGTCATGGTCGTAGTCATCAACTCGTAACTGGGAGTCGCCTCTACCTTCAAGGCGGCCAGCGCATCGACGAACTCATCTTCGTATACCCGGCGCTGGGTTGAGCGCTCAATCGCCGCGATAATCAGGATATTATCGAGCGCAGCTGAAAAGCCTTCGTCCTGCCACTCCATAACCGGCCGCTTGGTGGCGCAGGCGCTGAGCAAGAGCGCGGTAAGTATTAAAAGAATTGCTCGAAACGGTGTTGATGGCTTCATAGATGGTTACCTTTTTCTAGATTCGCTCAGGTTATGGCATTGTGGATCGATGATCAACGCCAGTGAGGAGATTCAATGGAAATTTGAATCCGTATCTCGAGCATCAGCTTCGCGGCGATCGATCGTTAAGCGTATGAACAGACAAGTGTGGACCGGGTATGTTAACTTGTAACCTGTAACGTAATAGGTTACACTACGTGGCTATGGTTCGGAGCTTCAAACACAAAGGATTGGAGAAGTTTTTTACGAAAGGGACAGCTTCCGGAATTCAATCGGCCCATAGCAAAGGCTTACGACTAGTCCTTGGCCGACTTAACGCATCAACAGTGGCCCAGGATATGGATTTACCCGGGTTGTATCTACATCAGCTCCGTGGGAAATATCGTGGTCGATGGTCTGTACGTGTTAGCGGTAATTGGCGTATAACTTTTAAGTTTGATGGCCCTGATGCAATAGATGTTGATTATGAGGATTATCACTAGTCATGAATATGCATAACCCACCTCACCCGGGAGAGGTTATCCGGGATCTCTGTCTTGAACCTTTAGGTTTAACTGTTACAGATGCGGCTAATGCATTAGGTGTCAGCCGCAAAACCTTGTCTTCTATTCTAAATGGTCGCTCAGGTATTAGCCCGGAGATGGCTCTGCGCCTATCCAAGGCGTTTAGCACGACCCCTGAAAGCTGGCTTAATCAGCAAGTTCAATATGACCTCTGGAATGCAAAGAAACATAGCAAAGGCATTAAAGTGAAGAAGCTATATGCCGCATAACAGGTGTTTACCCCGTGATATTCGGGGACTTTTAAAGAGTCACCTTCGCTAACCAGGCTTGGTCGAAGGTCGGTACGTTGGGCCATGGAAACCAGCAATGCGATCGCTTTCGAGGAGTGCAATTCATATTAGCGTCTTGACGTTACGACGTTAAGACGCTAAATTTACGTTATGAGTGAAACCGCCCAAAAAAGAGCCACCGTCTACTTCGATCCGTACCTGCATCGAGCGCTACGACTGAAAGCGGCTGAAACCGATCGTAGTATTTCCGAACTTGTTAACGAGGCCGTCAAAGCCGCGCTTGCGGAAGACGCCAGCGACATCGAGGCCTTCGAAGTCCGGGAAAAAGAACCGGACTATGCGTTCGAGGATGTGGTCAAGGATCTGAAACGGCGTGGCAAGATATAGCCTGAGAATAAAGAAGTCGGCCCGCAAAGAACTTGAATCGATCGCTACCAAGGCGGATCGGCAACGCATCATCAAGCGTATTGAATCACTGGCTGACAACCCACGACCTCCAGGTGCATTGAAATTGTCGGGCCTTGAGCGTTATCGAATCCGGCAGGGACGTTATCGTATTCTCTACACCATCGAGGATTCAGTGCTTGTTATTCACGTGATCAAGATCGGTGATCGCAAGAATGTCTACCGAAGCAAATAGCAGGAGATGAGTTTCTCCACTTCGCCGTTGAACTAGGTGTTATTTAGAATTACTCGAAATCACTTTCGCAACTTCCTTTTTTGACGCGCCTAGAGCTAGTAGCGATTTGAGTAATAAATCTATTGAGACGGATGGATCCCCAGTTTCCATCTTTGCTACCCGAGATTGGCTGGAATCGATCTTTGCCGCAAATGCGACCTGGCTTAATCTCTTCTTTATTCTCCTTTCTTTCAGAGATCTACTAAGTGCGAGTTTCATTTCCACATAAGTTGATTCTTCTGGTGACAGATCAAGAAATTCATCAACTGATCCGACCTTCCAGCCTGCTTTTTCAAGTTTTCTTCGTTTACTTAATTTCACGGTTGTATACCTTTAATCGATCTTTACAAGTAGCCATCACTGTTTTGGGGGTTTTACTTGTTTTCTTCTCGAAAACTTCAAGAATTACAATCGCATCAGATTCAATCCGATACACGATGGTGAATGGAGGTGTTTTTACTTCACCATGTAACCAAACCAGGGACTTTTCCTTGACACTCATGGGCATAAATTATGCCATATCTGACATATAATCAAGCAACATGTACAATTCTGCATAACAAGCGGTTGCAGTCTTACAAAGTGCCTGCTGTGCGCAGACTTTGCCGCGGAACCGTGCGTTTTCGACTTGATCGTGTTGCGCAACGTGCTACACTTCTTTAATGATCAAATCCTTCAAACACAAGGGTCTAGAAAAGTTTTACGACAGTGGCAGCACCAAAGGTATTCAGGCTAATCATGCGAAGAAACTAAGAATGCAACTGGCGGCTCTGGACACCGCCCAGTCAATCGATGATATGGATATCCCGGGATATCGCTTACATCAACTTACCGGTGACAGGAAAGACATCTGGAGTATTACGGTAAATGCAAATTGGCGCCTCACCTTTGAGTTTGAAGCAGGAAATGTATACATATTAAATTACGAGGATTATCACTAATGGCTATGCACAACCCCCCTCATCCCGGCGAATTTATTTCAGCCACATATATGGAGCCATTTGATTTGAGTTGTCGTTACCTTGCTTCAAGGTTAAATGTGGCGGCGTCGACCTTGAATCGAGTGCTGAAAAAGCAAAGTGGGGTCAGCCCGGAAATGGCCCTACGGCTTTCCAAGGCATTGGGGCGCAGTCCCGAGAGTTGGCTCGCAATGCAGGATGCCTATGATCTCTGGCAGGCAAGGAAACAGGTGAAGCTTGGCGAAGTTAAGAAGATACCTCTTAACGCCGCCTAATTAATTAGGTATATCATCCCCGGAATCCGCCTAATTAATAGGTATACTGTCCCCGGATAAATCTTTGTTTAGAAGGCGTAAACCAGGGCTACCGTGGTGATCTTGTCGCTCTTATCGATGCCTGATGGAACCTCTGAGTTACGCTTAAGCAGGTAACTTACATTTGCCGCCAGGTTTCCTACTATTCTAACTTTGAGCGACGAATCGGACTCGGTGTAGGTGTTTTCGTCGCCGTCTTCTATCAGTATGGTCTGGTTGAATGTCGCTGTTTCACTAATTTTATATTCGTACTTCATATCCGCCGTCACGATGTTGTCCTCTTCGGTATCTCCGGTCTCGCGGTCTTTTAAACTGCGATAACCAAGACCGATGGAGGCATCGAGCAGGTGTTTGTCGTTTTCGATAAAACGTGAACCGGTACCAAAGGTCAGTGTTCTCTGGTATTCGTATCCGCTGAATTCATCGTCTTCAAGTCGCAGCTGTCCAAAAGTGTACGATTTTTCACCGAATTTATATTCGGATCTTGCCTTTAATGCCTGACTATCGGCGCTGGTCTCGCCCTCGGACTCGTTTCTAATCGAATCTAAAGAGGCTGTATGCCTCCATTGATCAGATTCCCTGGACACGGCAAGGCGGGCGTTCAGGTTTTCTGTATCAGAATTACCGGACGTCGACGTGAAACCCAGCGCACCTTCACCCGTCCATCCGCTCGGAGTCGGCTCGACTTCGTCGGCAGCATTCAAAACGAGAGGAACCAGTAACAATACCAGTGGCAGTTTTTTAAACATTTTCCATTTTCCCCTATAGTATTTTCGACATAAATTAGCACAGCGATTGTTGGCGCTGTTGATTCAAGTCAACTCGAGAATAGCGTTAGCTAACAGGAGATCTCGATATGGAAAATTCGCAGTCTATGGATTGAAGGTTGTTGGTGCTCGGTTGCTTGCCCGGTCAGGTCGGTTGATGCGAAGTTTTTGGGCAGTGTCGAACAATAATGACGGCCGCGAGAAATTTAAGGATAATCAACTATGATCGATATAGAAAACTATGCGAAACATAAATCTTCCATCAGGTAACAGCATGCCGGTGTTTGGGCTCGGCACCTGGCGTATGGGTGAACACCCTGAACAATTCGAACGGGATGCGGACGTGATTCGGGCCGCGCTTGATCTCGGGGTCACACTGCTTGATACCGCAGAAATGTATGGTGACGGCGGCGCCGAGGAAGTGATTGGACAGGCCATTCAAGGCCGCCGCGACGGGCTATTCCTGGTCAGCAAGTTTTACCCGCACAACGCCAGCCGCAACGGTGTCATTGAAGCCTGTGAGCGCAGCCTGCGACACATGGATTGCGACACTATCGATTTGTATATGTTGCATTGGCCGGGCACCTACGCGCTTGCGCAAACATTCGAAGCACTGCACGAACTACAGGATAGCGGCAAGATCCGTGATTTTGGCGTCAGCAATTTTAACCTGGGCGATCTGGAAAGCATTCCGGTAGACGACCAGGTACGATTGGGCTGTAACCAGGTTTTTTATAATCTCCTGCATCGCGAGGTGGAATGGGAAGTCTCCGACTGGTGTCAGCAGCGTGGAGTGCCGCTGATGGCCTATTCACCGCTCGACCAGGCCGGTTCACTGTTGCAATCACCGCCCGTTGCCGATGTCGCCGCGCGACATGATGCGACTAACGCGCAAATTGCGCTGGCCTGGTTACTGCATCAACCCAATACCGTGGTGATACCCAAATCGGTACACCCGGAGCGCATCAAGGAGAACCTTGCGGCGGTTGATATCGAACTCAGCGACCAGGACCTGGCCGATCTTGACAATGTCTGCCCCTCACCCGAACAACCGATCCGGTTAGGCATGCGCTAGTGGTCTCGCGGGCCGCGAATTGAAGCTTAGCCCGCAACACAGTTTCGCCGCTTTCTTTTTCCTGCAAAACCTGCCACGCGGCATGTTGCTGACGGTCATTCCGTTGCAGGCCTATGCGCTGATGGGCAACGCGCAGGACACCAGCGTGTTGCTGTTTGCAGTTAGTATCGGTGGAATCGTCGCGGCATTGGTGCTGCCGCAAATCATAAAGCGTATCGGTCTATATCCTGCCTATCTGCTGTCCTGCGTCACGATGGTGACATCGGCGCTTCTGATGGCGTTCGAGCAGGTCTGGATGTTTTCGGCCGGGCTGTTCTTTCACGTGTTTTCGATTGCCGCGGCCGAGGTCATTCTGTCGCTTTACGTCATGAGCAGGATCGCGCGCTCGGAAATGACACGTTTTGAGCCCTTGCGAATACTGGCCATGGTGCTCGCGCTGACCATTGGCCCGTTCCTGGGGGTTTACTTCGAGGTTCGAATCCTGCACGAGCTGCCGTTTGTTGTTTGTATCGTCTTCATGATTGCCTCGGTTTTCGTATTTCGCCGGCTTGGTTTGCAGCAGACTATTGTTCCCGCATCGAAATCCGACAGTGTTAATCCACTGAAATATCTATCGGGTTATCTGAAACAACCGCGCTTGCGCCTGGCCTATGGACTGGTGCTGGCGAGATCAAGCTGGTGGACGATGTTTATCATTTATGCACCCATCTACGCGACACAATCCGGCCTCGGTGAATTGACCGGTGCCGCGATTGTGTCGATCGGCACCGCGTGGACGCTTTCCGTGCCTTTCTGGGGTTGGGTGGCGCGGCGTTTCGGGGTTCGGAAACTGCTGTTCTGGGGTTTCAGTTTTTGCAGCTTAATGACCTTTGTCGTCTACCTGGTCGTCGATCAACCGCGTGTTGCATCGGTGCTGCTGATATTTTGTGCGCTCGGTGCAACCATGCTCGACGGTGTCGGTAACGTTCTGTTCTTCAGGGCGGTCAGGGCAGGGGACCGCTCGGAAATGACCGCGGTATTCGTAACCTACCGCGATGCTGGGCAGTTACTGACACCCGGCCTGTTTGCGGTTTTGTTAAACTTTTTTGCCCTGCCGGTAGTGTTTTCAACCGCCGCGGGCTGGATGATCGTCGCCGCCTGGTTTTGTCGCTATGTCCCGCGAAGATTACGCTGAATTCCAGTACTGTCGTCCACCACTTCCTCCAGCAATAACGATATTAGTGCCGTCATGCCGGGCTCGATCCGATACGTCGGACCGCGTCATCCATCTTCCGGTATGCGCGGAGTGACGGCGGAAAGCCCGGCGGGCTTTCCGGGTGCAATCGAGTAGGGTTTTAGATAGATTGCGGCTCGTGGGCCGCAATGACGGTTTAGTGCTGTGACGATATGTCCTTGATTCCTTAAGAAATCCGTCGATTTGCCGATAATTCTCGGTGTCCTAACGTATTCGTTAAATTTGACGAACAGACCGGAACTATGAAGACCCCTGATACTCCCGCTAATGAAAAGGAACGCCTCAAGACGTTGCGTTCCACCGATATTCTCGATACCGATCCCGAGGAGCGTTTTGACCGGCTGACACGCATGGCGAAGCGGGTCTTCGGCGTCTCGATTGCCCTGGTTAGCCTGGTTGATGAAAACCGCCAGTGGTTTAAATCGAAAGCCGGCCTCGATGCCTGCGAAACCGGGCGTGATATCTCGTTTTGTGGTCATGCCATTCTCGGCAATGACATTTTCATCATTGAAGATGCGCTGGAAGATGAGCGCTTTGCCAATAATCCGCTGGTCACCGACGAGCCGAAGATTCGGTTTTATGCGGGCGCACCGTTGCGTTACCTGGACGGCAACAAACTGGGTACGCTTTGCATTATCGACCAGAAACCGCGCACCATGGATGAAGATGATTGCACCATGCTGCGTGACCTGGCGGAAATGGCCGAAGGCGAGTTAAGCGCAATCCAGCTTGCAACGATCGATGACCTGACCAAGATTTCGAATCGCCGGGGATTTATCTCGCTGGCGCAAAACAGCATTAACCTGTGCGCACGCCAGGCGACACCAGTATCAATGGTTTTCCTGGATCTCGATAAGTTCAAACCGATCAACGACCAGTTTGGGCATGCCGAGGGTGATCACGCACTGATCACGTTTGCCGACCTGATGCGTAAATCGTTTCGTGACTCGGACGTTTTTGCACGCATCGGTGGTGATGAGTTCGTGGTGCTGTTGACCAACACGGAACAGGAACATGCGGCCGAGATCGTGCCGCGTTTTCGTAGTCAGGTTGACACTTATAATGTGCAAGCGAAGCGGGGCTACGATCTCTGTTTTTCCGACGGCATCGTCAGCATGCAGCCCGACCAAGATTCCCTGGTTGATGACCTGTTGCGCGAGGCCGATGTGCTGATGTATGAAAAAAAGATGGAAGATACTCAATCGATCAGGCTCGCCAAAGAAGCCTGATTTCCCCGTTTTCAGTAGTGTATTGAGAGATGTTAGACTGTGAGGCCACAGACGATATCTTTACCCACTGGAAGCCAAAGCATGAATACCACACCCCGGCGGCGTAAGCTGCGCGACATATTTAACGGCACCCAATGTATTCATCCGGGCTCGGTTTATGATCCGATCTCGGCGCGCGTCGCTGAAGACCTCGGCTTCGAAGCCGGCATGTTTGCCGGATCGATCGCCTCGCTTACGGTGCTGGGCGCGCCCGACATGATCGTCTTGACCCTGTCCGAGTTTGCCGACCAGGCGCATCGGATTTGTCGTGCCGGCGAATTACCGTTGATTGTCGATGCGGATCACGGCTATGGCAATGCGTTCAACGTGAAGCGGACGGTTGAAGAACTGGAGACCGCGGGCGTTGCCTGTCTGACCATTGAGGACACATTGTTGCCGAAACGTTTCGGCGCTCAGACTACCGAGTTTCTTGAGATTCCCGAAGGCGTCGGCAAAATGAAAGCGGCGCTCGCCGGCCGCCAGGATTCCGAGTTGATTATACTGGGACGCACCAGTGCGGTGGGTCCCAACGGTGTCGAAGACGGCATTCGGCGTGCGAAAGCTTATCTCGATGCCGGGGTGGACGGCATTATGTTCGTTGGCGTAAAGACTCAACCAGAACTGGAAATGATTGCGACTGAACTCGAGGCGCCGATCATGCTCGGGGGCTCGGGTGCCGAGTTACAGGACCTGGATTACCTGGGCCAATGTGGGGTCAGGGTCAGCCTGCAGGGGCATCAACCTTTCATGGCCGCGGTGCAGGCAATGCACGATACGCTGAAAGCCCTGCGCGATGGTACTCCACCGTCACAACTCGAAGGCATCGCCAGCGCTGATTTAATGAAGCAGGTCACCCGCGACGCCGATTACCAGGCCTGGGAAGACGAATTCCTGTCGTAATTAGTCCAGTCAACTTCCCCGTCATTGCGGGCCTGACCCGCAATCCATTTTGAGGTTGACTCGATGGTTCCCGGAAAGCCTTTGGCTTTCCGCTGTAGTTCCGTGGCATTCGTAGAATGGATGCCGGATCAAGCCCGGCATGACGGTGAGTCCCGCGTCATTGCGGGTCAGGCCCGCAATCCATTCATGAGTCTTCTCGATTGCATCCGGAATGCCTGGCATGACGGAGATTGGAGGTCAGGTCTGGGCGAAGTAGTTTTGCAGGAAGGTTTCGAAGGAGATCTCGTCGGCGGCTTCGATTTCGTGCTGTTTTTCGATCGAGCGGCGCGCCGTCTTCTCGAACTCGGCAAGCTTGTCGTCGGCGAGCGGTCGTTCCGCAAACCACTGCTGGTGCTCTTGCGATTTGCGCAGGGCGAAATGGTAAAACTCTTCCTTGTTGTCGGCCATGTCCGCGAGCATTCTGGCAGAAGGGGTCAAGTCCGCATCGGCAATCTTGGCGCGCTGTTTTTGCAGTGCATCGCAGTAACAGTGCACCTCGGCATCCTTGTCCAGCAGGTCACAGCCTGCCGTCATCTGGTCGAAAATTTCGTTGGCCCAGTCACGCAATAACACTTCTCCGCCGGCGCGCTGCAATTTTAATGCGGGGTCGCGACCCCGTTCGGCCACCGCGTTGATGTTGTGCTTGATTTCAACCAGTTCGGCATCGTCGTAGGGTTCGCTGGGGGAAAGCAGACTGAACAGCAAAAACGATTCCAGGAAGCGCATCTGTTCTTCGCTGATGCCGAGCGGCTGGTAGGCGTTGACGTCGAGCGAGCGCAGCTCGATATAGGCCACGCCACGGCGGGTCAGTGCGAGCGATGGCTTTTCTTCACCCTGCAGGATCTGTTTCGGTCGTACGCTCGAGTAGTACTCGTTTTCGATCTGCAGGATGTTGGTATTAAGTTGTTGCCATTCACCGTTGCTGACGAGATCGATCTTTTCGTATTCGGGGTAGTGCGTTGAAATCGCGTGCGCCAGGCTGTCGACGTAACCCTGCAGGCTATTGTAGTTGACCTTGATTCCGGCCTCGCCTTCCTTGTTGTTCTGGTAACCGATGTCTCCCACACGCAGCGAGGTTGCGTAGGGCGCGTAATAGGAATATTTGAACCATTTTTTAAGCGAAGTCTGAGATGCACCGAGGAAGGATGCACAAATTGCCGGTGATGCGCCGAACAGGTAGGGCACCAGCCAGCCGAAGCGCTGCAGGTTGCGCACCATGCCGATATAGGACTCTGAAATAAAGGTCCTTGAATCACGCTCGTCGCCGAGTATCGACTGGTACAGCAACCAGAATTCCTCGGGATAGGAATAATTGAAATGAACGCCGGCGATGGCCTGCATCATGCGTCCGTAACGGTGCCCGAGACCCCGGCGGTACGCGGTTTTCATCTGTGCCGCATTGGAGGTACCGTACTCGGCGATCGGAATACTCGCATCGCCTTCGACCACGCAGGGCATACTGGTGGCCCACAGGATTTCATTGTCCAGCTGGCTGTAAACGTAACGGTGCGTGTCGTCGAGAAACTGCAGGGTATCCGTGAAATTATTGAACGGCGGAGTTACAAGCTCCATCAGTGCTTCCGAGTAATCGGTCGTAATGCTGGGGTGGGTGAGTGCGGAGCCAAGCCCGACAGGATGCGGTGTTTGCGCGATACTGCCACCGACGGCAACGCGCAGGCTTTCCTTTTCGAGACCGACCCTGCGATCCTGCAAAACTTTCCTGATGTCGCTGTTGAGCAATTGCGCGACACGTTTTTCGATAACGGGATTCAATTCATCGTCCTGGATTGTGAATGATCGTGATTGTGCCTAGGTCAACTGGCAGATGCAAAAAAATCGAGGCTCGATGCCTTAGCTGGCCTGCAGCTGGCTTTGCACCAGCGTGACCCAGAAATCGGCGCCGATGCTGAGGATGTCGTCGTTAAAATCGTAAGCCGGGTTATGCAGGCTGCAGCCACCGACTCCTTCTTCGCCGTTGCCCAGTAATAAATAAGCGCCGGGTCGGGCCTGCAGCATGTAACCGAAATCCTCCGATGCCATCACCGGGCGGCTGTTGCCGACAACATTTTCCACACCGACGACGGTGCTGGCGACGCCAGCCGCGATTTCAGCCTCTTCGGGCGTGTTGATCGTTGGCACGAAATTGCGCCGGTAACTGAATTCGTAACTTGCGCCGTGAGCGGCGCAGATTCCGCTGACGATACGTTCCATCGTGTGCTCGATATGGTCTTGCACTGCCGTGGTCAGGGAGCGGGTATCGCCTTTCAGTATTACCTGTCCCGGGACCACGTTGACCGTACCGTTGGTGATGAACTCGGTGAATGAGACGACCGCGTTATCAATCGGGTCGAGCGTGCGCGATACCAGCGATTGCATCGCGGTGACAATTTCGGCGCCGATTACGATCGTGTCCTTGCCGAGGTGCGGCATAGCAGCGTGGCAGCCGACACCGTTGATGGTGATTTCGAAGTTGTCCTCGGCAGCCATGATGGATCCCGCGCGGACCGCGAATTTTCCAGTCGCGAGCGATGGAAAGTTGTGGATCGCGTAAACCGAATCGACCGGGAAACGATCGAACAGACCGTCTTCGATCATCGCCTTCGCGCCGTCGCCATGTTCCTCGGCTGGCTGAAAAATAAACACGGCGGTGCCGTCAAATTCTCCTTCGCTGGCGAGATACTGTGCCGCACCGAGCAGCATCGCGGTGTGGCCGTCGTGCCCGCATGCATGCATTTTGCCCTCGTTGACGGAGCGGTATTCGAAGGTGTTTTGTTCCAGGATTTTGAGCGCGTCCATATCGGCGCGCAACCCGATTGAGCGCTCGCTACTGCCTTTTTTCAGCACACCGACGACCCCGGTATTACCAACGGATGTGTGGACTTCCAGACCGAACCCGGTCAGGAGTTCTGCGACCTTGCTCGCGGTACGTTGCTCTTCGAAGGCCAGTTCAGGGTGACGATGGATATCGTGGCGCCATGCCTGCATGGTTTCGCGGAGGGTCCCGGTATAGGAGGTAAACTGGGTCATGGTGTAAAGTACCGCTAAAGTTTGGCGTTATATAATCATGTTCGAACAACATTTGCAGCAACTCAGGACAAAACTTACCGAATCCGGCATCGATGTCGCGTTAATTACCGATGACGATTCGGTCTATTACTATACCGGCTACTACGACTATCTTCACATGGAGTTTGGTCGGCCGACGATACTGATCGTCCCGGCCGATGGTGAAAGCCTGCTCATTACCCCGTCGATCGATTTGAACATGGCGTTGGAAAATGCCGTGGTAGACCGCGTCGAGGCCTGGAATGACGGGCTGGGTAATGAATGGCGCGAACACATACCGGGCAAACTGAAAGGGGCCTCCAGGGTTGCCATCGAAGTGCAGAAAATGCCGGCGCTGGTGCGGAACTACGTTGATTCACTGGTGGATGCGAGTTGCCTTGAAGACGTTACGCCGTTGGTTTCCGCGATGCGGATGATTAAATCGAATGAGGAACTGCAGCTGGCACGACACGCCGGTGCGGTTGCCAACGCGATGATGGAGGCGGGGCGCGAGGCCCTTGCCGATGGCGTGGCCGAGTACGAAGTCGCGCTGGCGACGTCACGGGCCGGCACCACCAGGTCTGCAGAGCTGCTAACGCAGCACTATGGCGTGACCGAGATGTCACCGAATACCCATTTCCTGCAAATCATGGCGTCCGGAAAAGACATTATCAAAACCCATCACCGTGCCTCGAATAAGGTCATGCGTCATGGCGAACCCGTGTTCCTGTGTTTTTGCGGTATGACCAACTTTCACAAGTTCAAGCTCGGTTTTGACCGCACTTTCTGGATTGGCGAAATTCAGGATAAGTCGCAGGAAAAAATCTACCAGGTCGCACTCGACAGCCAGGCAGCGGCTTTAAAGGCGTTGCGTCCTGGCATCCTCGCGGAAGACGTGCATGCGGCCTATGCCGAGGTAATCCAAAGCGCGGGATACGATTACCCGTTTCGATGTGGGCGTGGCACGGGGTTCAGTTTCCTCGAACAACCCCAACTGGTGGTCGGCGATAAAACCGTGCTGCAACCGAACATGGTGCTTGCCGTGGATGGGTCGGTCAGCACGGATACCTTCAGAGCACAGGTGGGTGATAGCTTTATCCTGACCGAAGACGGTTACGAAGCAATCACCGCCCATCCAAAATCAATCGACGATGTGATCGTAAACCAGGGGGTAATAACGTGATCGTAAAATCGCTAAACGAATTAATCGACACAGAGCGTGACGTGCGTGGTCCGGTGTGGGCGAGCCGGCGCTTTTTGCTGGCCGAAGATGGTGTCGGTTTCACGCTCACCGAAACCACGACCGAGGCCGGCGCCGAGCAGGTGCTCTGGTACAAGCATCATATCGAAGCCAACTATGTCATCGAAGGGGAGGGCGAGGTTGAGAACATGGCAACCGGTGAAGTCTTCGCGCTCAAACCCGGCTCGATGTACCTGCTCGACCAGCACGACAAACACCGCCTGAAATCTTTTACCCGCATGCGCCTGGTCTGCGTATTCACGCCGGCGCTGACCGGTCGCGAGACCCATGACGAAGATGGTGCCTATGCGCCGCCGGCTGACTAGACTATTGAATAAACCCCGGGATTTAGCCATACTCGGCGCCATGGGGTTAGCGAACACCCCGTGAGGCGCAAGCCCGAGCTTCGCATCCATTAAACCTGAACCTGCTGCGGGCCTTAGTTCCGGGCAGTGTTAAATTATAGGAGAGGATGCGCCATGCCTTCACCCACTGAAATTACCGTTTCACAACTTTCCCGTCTTATCGGTACGCCATCTGCACCGGTTATTGTCGACGTTCGTATCGATGAGGATTTTGATCTGGATCCGGATCTGATTCCATCGGCATTCCGCCACCCGCATCACGATATCGCCGCGCTCGTGCCCGAGCTGGCCGGTAAGCGCGTCGTGGTTTACTGCCAGAAAGGCAAGAAGATCAGCCAGGGTGCGATGGCAATATTGCGCAACGACCGGATTCATGCCGAGGGTCTCGAGGGCGGACATTTCGGTTGGCGCGATGCCGGGGAAATGCTGATCCCGGCCGCGAAAATACCTGATCCTGATCCAGATGGCGCTACCGTCTGGGTGACGCGACACCGGCCCAAAATTGATCGCATGGCCTGTCCCTGGTTAATCCGGCGTTTTATCGATCCTCGTGCGCAGTTTTTGTTCGTGGCGCCTGCCGAAGTGCTCGGCGTGGCGGAAAAATTCAATGCCACGCCATTTGATGTCGAGGATGTATTCTGGAGCCACCGGGGCGAGAACTGCACCTTTGACACGATGCTCGACGAATTCGGTCTCGAAACCGATGCATTGAAGCAACTGGCCACAATCGTGCGCGGTGCCGACACCAATCGACATCAGCTTGCACCCGAATCGGCTGGTTTGCTGGCCGCGTCGCTCGGGCTATCGCGCATGTATCGCGATGACGTCGAGCAAATCGATGCCGGAATGCTGCTTTACGATGCGTTCTATCGCTGGGCGCGTGATGCCACCAATGAGACGCATGACTGGCCGCAACCCGATAGCCGGGGTTGAGCTATGAATAGCATAACGATTGATAGCGGCGTAGACGGTCAACCCGCTCCGACGCTGGCACAGGCCTTTGTCGTCTGGTTACGTATCGGGTTGTTATCTTTTGGCGGTCCGGCCGCGCAAATCGCGCTCATGCATCGCGAAGTGGTTGATATCAAGGGCTGGCTCACCGAGAAACAGTTTTTAAATGCACTGAGTTTTTGCATGCTGCTGCCGGGGCCCGAGGCGATGCAGCTGGCGACTTATGCCGGCTGGCGTTTGCACGGTACCGTGGGTGGCTTGATTGCCGGGCTGCTATTTGTTTTGCCCGGCGCGATCGTGATTCTTGCTCTGGCACTGATATACGGCCTCTACGGTGATGTGCTGCTGGTCAATGCGCTGTTCCTCGGGGTCAAGGCGGCGGTGATTATTATCGTCATCGAAGCGCTGCTGAAAGTCGCCAAACGCGCACTGCATCTGCCGGAACACTGGGTAATCGCGGCGTTCGCTTTCATCGGTATCTTCTTGCTGGCCTTGCCGTTCCCGTTGATCATCATCGCGGCTGCTGCGTTCGGTTTTATGCGCGCTAATCGTGATGCCGTCGATGAACAACCGGTCAGGGTGAAAGTTTCACCTTCACGCAGTCTGCTTACAATGCTGATCTGGCTCGTGATCTGGGCAGCACCGATGTTGGCGATTGCAACTTTCGACAACGAAGGTCTGCTGCTCGATATCGGCATCTTCTTTTCCAAGCTGGCCGTGGTCACCTTTGGCGGCGCTTACGCGGTGCTGGCTTATCTTGGTCAGGATGTTGTTACCCAGTTTGGCTGGCTGACTGCCGGCGAAATGATGGATGGTCTCGGGCTTGCCGAAACTACACCCGGTCCGTTGATCCTGGTGAACGAGTTCGTTGGTTTCCTGGCGGCATTTCGGGAAGGTGGGTTCTGGTATGGATTGCTGGGTGCTGTGGTGACGCTCTGGGCCACGTTTACGCCCTGTTTCCTGTGGATATTTGTGGGCGCACCCTACATCGACTGGATCGGATCGCAGGCGCGCCTGCGCGGCGCGTTAACCGCAATCACGGCCGCGGTGGTCGGTGTCATCCTGAACCTTTCGATCTGGTTTGCGCTGCACGTATTTTTTGCAGAGGTTTCGGCACAAACCTATGGCCCGATCGTGTTATGGCAACCGACGCTGAACTCGCTGGACTGGCGTGTAATCGTACTCGCGCTGTTGAGTGCGATATTACTCTTCAGGTTTCACTGGGGCATATCGCGCGTGCTGGTGCTGGCATCGGTTAGCGGCGTTGCGCTAGCGACATTTTTTGTCTGAATCTTTATTCGAATCGAACGGTTTACGGTTCCCCGTGTCGTGATCGGGTTCTTTTTTTTCCACTAATTCCGGGAATTTTCATGGATTTATTCTATTAAATACAGATTAGAAGTTTATTTGAATTTAATTAGATGATTATAAAAAAATATTTACTGATTGCTGCTATTTCCATTTTACATTTGTGCTCGATATCCGCATCCGCCGGGGTTTACAAATACCAGGATGAAAACGGCAAATGGCATTTCACCGATCAGCCGCCCAAAAACCAGGCTAACACCGCGGTTACCACGACTACCACCACCAGCAAGG
>CAXMSP010000202.1:0-14257 GCA_964196225.1 uncultured Gammaproteobacteria bacterium
CGATGGCCCCTTTGGAGATTTTAACGATCCCGATGGTTATCTCGACGCCGCACGGCGGGGTGCGGCGATGGGTTACGAGGGTAAATGGGCGATTCATCCATCACAAATTGAACTGGCCAACCAAACCTTCTCCCCCCCGGAGGCCGAGGTCGATCGGGCGCGACGCATTTTGGTCGCTCTCGAAGAAGCGGCCGCGCAAGGCAAGGGTGCAGCCCAACTCGACGGTCGCATGATCGACGCAGCATCGGCGCGCATGGCTGAAAATGTGGTAAATACCGATGCGGCCATTCAGGCTAAACGCTAACGACTTTGAAGCGGGAGATATCTGATGGATATTCATGAATACCAGGCGAAGGCGATACTGGCTGATTTCGGTATGCCAATCGCCAGGGGTGGCATAGCTTACAGCCCGGAACAGGCCGCATATCGAGCCAAGGAGCTCGGCGGTGAAAAATGGGTTGTCAAGGCCCAGATCCATTCCGGGGCGCGCGGCAAAGCCGGGGGCATCAAGGTTTGCGCCACTGAAAACGAAGTCATGGATGCGGCCAATGAATTGCTGGGCCGACGCCTGGTAACCAATCAAACCGGCTCACAAGGAAAGTTGGTAGGGCGCTTGTATATCGAAGAGGCGACCGATATCGACCGCGAGATATACCTGGCCTTCGTGCTCGACCGCAGCTCGGAGCGGATCATGTGTGTTGCATCATCGGCGGGTGGCATGGACATCGAAGAGATTGTGGAAACCGATCCGGATGCCATTATCCGGGTGCCGATAGAGCCGGCAGTCGGTATGCAGGATTTTCAGGCCCGCGAAATTGCGTTTGCGCTGGGTATGGATTCCGCGCAAATCGCCGAAGCGGTGAAGGCGCTGAAAGCCTGTTATCGAGCGTTTCGTGATCTGGACGCGACCATGGTCGAAGTCAATCCGTTAGTGGTGACCACCGATGGCCGCATCATCGCACTTGACGCCAAGATGGGCTTCGATGACAACGCACTGTTCCGTCGACCACAGATTTCCGAACTACGTGACAAGTCGCAGGAAGATGCGCGCGAAATGAATGCCGCGGATCGAGGCCTGAGCTATGTCGGACTGGACGGCAATATTGGCTGCATCATCAATGGTGCGGGGCTCGCGATGGCGACCATGGACATGATCAAGCATGTCGGTGGTGAGCCCGCCAACTTCCTTGATATTGGTGGTGGTGCGTCGCCCGAAAGGGTTGCCAAGGCGTTTAACCTGGTATTGTCGGATGAAGGGGTCGACGCGATCCTGGTTAATATTTTCGCGGGAATCAACCGCTGTGACTGGGTTGCCGAGGGCGTGATCCAGGCGATGCAGAAACTCGATGTGCCGGTACCGGTGGTGGTACGGCTTTCAGGCACCAATGTCGAGCTCGGGCACCAGATTCTGGCCGACAGCGATATCGACCTGATCACCGCAGATACCCTCGCCGAGGCAGCCGAAAAGGCCGTGGCTGCCGCACAATTCCATCAATCAGCCAGCGCCGATGTTAAGGAGGACCGAAAATGAGCATCTTCCTCGACCAAACAACAGCTGTCATCGTGCAGGGATTTACCGGCCGTATCGGAACTTTCCATGCCCAGGAAATGATCGACTATGGCACCAACCTGGTTGGTGGTGTAACACCAGGCAAAGGCGGGGAAAGACATCTCGAACGCCCGGTTTTTAACACGGTCAAGGATGCCGTGCGCGATACCGGTGCAACTGCAAGCGTGGTCTTCGTACCGCCCCCGTTTGCGGCCGATGCGATCATGGAAGCGGCGGATGCGGGCATACGCTTTTGCGTGTGTGTCACCGATGGCATACCGGCACAGGACATGATGCGCGTCAAACGTTACATGCGTCGCTATAAGAAAGAAGATCGTATGACCCTGACCGGCCCGAATTGTGCCGGTACGATAAGCCCGGGCAAGGCAATGATGGGAATCATGCCGGGCCATATATACATGCAGGGTAATGTCGGACTCATCGGTCGCTCTGGCACCCTGGGTTATGAAGCCGCTTCGCAGATGAAGGCGATGGGCATAGGAATATCGACCGGCGTCGGCATCGGCGGTGATCCCATCAACGGCAGCGCGTTTCGCGATCACCTCGAGCGTTTCGAACAGGATCCGGAGACTGATCTCGTGGTCATGATCGGTGAGATCGGTGGGCCCCAGGAAGCCGAGGCTGCAGCCTTCGCCCGGGATCATATGCAAAAACCGGTACTCGCCTACATCGCCGGTCTTACCGCGCCCAGGGGGCGAACCATGGGACACGCTGGGGCGATTGTGACCAGCGTTGGCGAATCGGCCGCTGAAAAGGTCGAAATTCTGCGCGCTGCCGGGGTCGGTATTATCGTCAGGCCTTCCGAGTTTGGTAATGCCGTCACCGAGGCATTGGCAAAGCTATAGCGGTCGTTTCCGCGTCTCCCACAACATTCTCTTGCGTTCCACGTCATTCCGATGCGTCAACCCCGCGTGCGCGGGGGAACCGCGCAAGCGGGAATGACGCGCCGCCATTTCAAGATCCCGGCTCGCAGGCCGGGATGACAGCCGATAGGCCGGAATTGTCATTGCGCCGGATTTAACAGGTTACTTAACGTAAAACTGCAGCTAAAAATCAACCAGCCGATAGGCCAAAATGCCAAGAAAAATTCTGAAGCCAACGCAACTCAACTTCCAGCCGAGACCAACCTATCCTTATTCGCCGGGGGCACGGGGCGGCGACCTGGTTTATACGGCTGGACAGGTCGCCTGGGGTAGCGACGGCAACATTGTTGGAGTCGATGACATTGAAAAACAGACCCGGCAGACACCAATGGCAGAGGACACGATGTTGATCGAAATAGAAGCTATCGCCCACATCGGTGAATAATGGTTTGATCTAATGCGTTAAATCCAGCGATTCAAGGCTGATTCGAATTCATCGCGATTGATTTCGATCGCGCCCAGCGAATGCAAATGCCCGGTTGGCAGCTGACAGTCAATCATTTCATAGCTGCCAGAATCAACCAGGTGTTTGAGACAGAGCTTCGAGGCATTGGTCGCACGACTGAACATGGATTCACCGAAAAATACTTTGCCGAGTGCGATACCGTAAAGTCCCCCTACAAGCTCATCCTGATGGCGATATTCTATCGAATGTGCAAATCCGGCGTGGTGCATCTCGATATAGGCATCGATCATTTGCGAATTGATCCAGGTGCCACTTTGACCTTCGCGGTCAGCGGCGCAGGCTTCGATTACGGCCTCGAAATCCTGGTCCTCGGTTATCTGGTAACGATGTTGACGGGACAGTTTCTGCAGGCTTTTACTTTGATAAAAACGTTTGGGGTAGAGCACCGTGCGTGGGGCTGGACACCACCACAGAATCGGTTCACTTTCGCTGAACCACGGAAAAATACCCTGCCGATAGGCAACCAGCAGCCATTCAACGTCGAGTTTTCCGCCGGCGGCCAGTAAGCCTGCCGGTTCGGTAAGCACTGTAGAGGTGTCCGGGAAATACGGTTTTTCCGTTGATTCTAACCAGGGAATCATATATAAAACAGATGTTTACGATACATACTTAAAGTCAAATATTTTCATTCTGTCGCCTTGAACGGTGAATGATCGAGTAAATCGTCGCGGTAGCTCTCGATGTAGCGGCGTTCCTGGCGCAGAAACTGTTCGATCGCTTCGCGAAACTGGGGGTGCGCAATCCAGTGCCCCGACCATGTCATCCTCGGTAGAAAGCCCCTGGCCAG
The DNA here is from genome assembly GCA_964196225.1 of uncultured Gammaproteobacteria bacterium. Lineage (GTDB taxonomy): Bacteria > Pseudomonadota > Gammaproteobacteria. Next base: position 3,747 of record CAXMSP010000202.1, read on the forward strand.
TTTGTGTTCGCCCTGGGCACCGGGGTCAAAACACTGCAGCTTTTCGGCAATGCAGTAGTCGATACCCCGGTAGTAACAACATTCGAAGTGCAGGTGGCGAAAGTATTGATCGCAGCCCCAGACACGTCCGTAGAGGTGAGTGTCGCTGCGAAAAAATAACGAGGCGGCGACGATTTGTCCCTGGTCACGGGTAATCGACGCTAACACTTGCTCGGGCATATTTTGACCCAGGTGTTCAAAGAATGCTGATGTCAGAGTTGCCGTACCGTACTTGCGCTGATATATGCCGGCGTATAGATGGTAGATTTGTTGCCACTCGTCCGGGTTGATGCTGCCACCTGGCTGCATCTTTATATCAAGATTCTGCGCGGCAACGCTGCTGCGTTCCTTCCTGATATTTTTGCGCTTGCGCGAGCTCAAGTTCGAAATAAAATCGTCGAAATCACGATAGCCATCGTTTTGCCAGTGGAACTGTACGTCATTACGCAGCATGATTTCACGTGCTGAGAGTGCCTCCAGAATTTCCTTATCAGCAAACAGGATATGCCACGAGCTCAAATTCTGCTCCTCGCAAAAGCCCTGGATAGCCTGGCACAACATTTCACGAAGCCGTTGTGTTTCATCTTTATCACAGACAAGTACAAGGTTAATGAGAAAGCGATCGCCGGTTGCCGGGGTGTATGGGATTGCAGAAACCAGTTTCGGGTAGTAATCGAGGCCGCTGCGTTGGTAGGCATTGACCCAGGCATGATCAAAAACCAGTTCGCCATACGAGTTCGTCTTGATGTAACAGGGGATCGCGGCAATCAGTTGCTGCTCACGATGGATCAGGAAATAGACCGGGTGCCAGCCAAAAGGCTCCAGGCAGTCATGCAGTTCGAGTCCGTATAAGAAACAGTGTCGGGTAAATGGATAGCTGGTGTCACCGAGCGCGTCCCAGTCGGCAACCGGGACTTCACTCAGGGAGTGAGTGACGCTGACGCGCAGCTCGGCATTATTCAAGTTCCTTGGCATCGAGATACTTTTCGGCATCGAGCGCCGCCATGCAACCGGTACCGGCCGAGGTAACAGCCTGGCGGTAGACATGGTCCATCACGTCACCTGCCGCAAACACACCCTCGATACTGGTTGCGGTGGCGTTGCCATCGGCACCGCCGTGAACGGTTATATAGCCGTTATTCATATCGAGCTGACCGGCAAAAATATCGGTATTGGGTCTGTGTCCGATTGCGATGAAGATACCTGTCAGGTCGAGTTCCCGGGTTGTGTCGTCCTGAACGTTACGGATTCGTAATCCGGTAACACCGGAATCATCCCCCAGTGCCTCCTCAAAAACGTTAAACCATTCGATATTGACGTTGCCGTTCTTTTCCTTTTCAAATAATTTGTCCTGCAGAATTTTCTCCGAGCGTAATTTGTCGCGTCGATGCACCAACGTCACCTCGGCAGCGATGTTGGATAAATAAAGTGCCTCTTCAACCGCGGTATTTCCCCCGCCGATGACTGCGACCTTTTGCCCTCGGAAAAAGAATCCGTCGCAGGTGGCACAGGCAGAGATACCCTTGCCGTGAAATTTCTCCTCGGATGGCTCGCCCAGGTACATCGCGCTTGCCCCGGTTGCGATAATCAGTGCATCACAGGTGTATTCGCCACTGTCACCGACCAGTCGTTTGGGTGTTTCATTGAGAAAAACCGTGTTGACATGATCGAAAATGATTTCGGTATCGAAACGCTCGGCGTGTTGCTGCATGCGCTGCATCAGCACCGGGCCGGTCAAACCCTCGACATCGCCAGGCCAGTTGTCGACCTCGGTGGTCGTCATCAATTGACCCCCGGCTTCAACCCCGGTTATTACCGTGGGATTCAGATTGGCGCGTGCGGCATAGACCGCGGCCGAGTAACCGGCCGGACCGGAACCGAGGATAATTGCCCGGCGATGCTTGGGATCAGACATTGAGTACTCTCTAAATGACAGGGCTACAAAAGAAGCCAATAGTAATGGCAAAAAACAGAAATGACTATATGGCGATCAGGTAGATTATTTCAATGTTATTAATTCTGGTTCCCAGCCAAGCTGATCATGTAAAATAAGCCGCTTTATGCAGAGCATTTATCAAAGTGGCGCAAGCTAGACATAAACCACGTTCCGATGAACAGGACGCCCGGCTGATGTTCGGCCAGGTTAATCAGCGCCTGCGCGAAGCCGGCATGTTGCTGTCGTTTGCACTCGCAGGCTACTTCCTGGTCGCGATGTTCAGTTACGACGCGCTGGATCCGTCCTGGTCGCATAGCGGCAGTAATAGTGAAATCAGTAATTTCGGCGGCACCGCGGGTGCCTGGATTGCTGATCTGACCTTCTACCTGTTTGGCTTCCTTGCGTTCCTGTTACCGATTATGCTGATTTACAACGGCATGATCCTGGTCAGGATGCGGGATCTGAGCCCTGAAGACCGTTACCAGTTGCTGGTCATTCGCTGGAGCGGTTTCGTGCTGACCTTGATCTCCGGTTGTGCACTGTCGAGTATTCATTTTTCGGTAGAACCCGGCACCATGCCGCTAGATGCAGGTGGGATTCTTGGGCAGATTGCTGGCAATTATTTTTCACAGGGACTGGGTTTCATCGGCGCCACGGTAATGCACCTGGCGTTATTTTTAGCGGGTTTGACGCTGTTTAGCGGGCTATCGTGGCTGGCATTGATCGACAATGTCGGCAAGTACACGCTGCTGTTGCTGGACGGCCTGCTCGACCGGTATTACCTGATGCGAGACAAGGCGGAGGGCAATCGTAATCGCAGTGAGCGTGACCAGGTTTTCCAGGTGCAGCAAAAGAAACTCGAAAAGCGCAAACCGGTGAAAATCGAGCCGGTGGTGGAAAATATCGAACCGAGTGTGCGCGTCGAGAAGGAAAAACAAATCCCGTTGTTTAAAACCACTGGCAAGGGCAATAGCACGATTCCCCCGTTGGCACTGCTGGACAAGCCCAGGCCGAAAGTTGCCGGTTACTCCAAGTCAGCACTCGAAGCAATGTCGCAGCAGCTGGAATTAAAGTTGCTCGATTTTGGTATTGAGATCCAGGTTGAATCGGTTCACCCGGGCCCGGTCATCACGCGCTTTGAAATTCTGCCCGCGCCGGGTGTCAAGGTCAGCCAGATTTCAAATCTCTCCAAGGACCTGGCGCGTGCACTGTCGGTTATCGCGGTACGGGTTGTCGAAATTATTCCGGGCAAGTCGGTGATGGGACTCGAGATTCCGAACGAGAATCGGGAGCTGGTTGCGCTCAGCGAGATCATCCAGTCGAAAAGCTTCGACCAGGCTGCCTCGCCGTTGACGCTCGCCCTGGGTAAAGACATCAGCGGTGAGGCTGTCGTCGCCGATTTGGCCAGGATGCCGCACCTGCTGGTTGCCGGTACTACCGGTTCCGGTAAATCGGTTGCGATCAACGCAATGCTGCTCAGTATCCTGTTCAAGGCGACCCCGGAAGACGTGCGCATGATCCTGATAGATCCGAAGATGCTCGAGCTCAACATATATGAAGGTATTCCACATCTGATTGCGCCGGTCGTTACCGACATGAAGGAAGCCGCCAACGCCCTGCGCTGGTGCGTGGCGGAGATGGAGCGGCGCTACCGACTGATGGCCTCGCTTGGCGTACGCAATATCGCGGGCTACAACCGTAAGGTTCGCGAGGCAAATGCTGCGGGATCCCCGATCAAGGACCCGTTATTTGATAAGAAGACGTTGTTACTAGATCCCGATGCCAAACCTGAAGACCTCGAAACCCTGCCGTATATCGTCGTGGTGGTGGATGAATTCGCCGACATGATCATGGTGGTGGGTAAGAAGGTCGAGGAACTGATTGCACGACTGGCACAGAAAGCACGTGCCTCGGGCTTGCACCTGTTGCTGGCAACGCAGCGTCCTTCGGTGGATGTTATTACCGGGCTGATCAAATCGAATATTCCTACCCGCATCGCCTTCCAGGTGTCATCCAAAATAGATTCGCGCACCATACTCGATCAGATGGGCGCGGAAACCCTGCTCGGTCACGGTGATATGCTATATTTGCCGCCCGGCACCAGTGTACCCGAGCGTGTACATGGCGCTTTCGTCGATGATCACGAGGTGCATGCAGTCATCAACGAAATCAAGAAGTCTGGTGAACCAAATTACATTGTCGATGTCCTTGAAGAATCATCCTCGGCGTTATTGCCGGGAGAGGGACCGCGCGATTCAAATGGTGAAGAGGCGGACCCGCTTTATGACGAGGCTGTCGCGGTGGTTACCGAAACTCGCAAGGCTTCGATTTCCTACGTGCAGCGACGCCTGAAGATCGGCTATAACCGGGCCGCGCGCATGATTGAAGAAATGGAGGCATCCGGTGTCGTGTCAATGGTGCAATCGAACGGTAGCCGAGAAGTGTTAGCACCACCACCCCCAGCGGATTGAAGATGAAATTCCCTGTACTTTTAATTGCACTCATTGCCAGTCTGTCCATGCCGGTCTGGGCCGAGGATGCTGAGCAGCGTCTCAAGACGGCGCTCAGGAACATGGATAACCTGAGCGCCGAGTTCAAACAGACACTGCTCGATGAAGACAAGAATATCGTGCAGCAAAGCAGTGGCACACTGGCACTGCAACGCCCCGGCAAGTTTGCCTGGATTTACACCGAACCTTTCGAGCAACGTATCATTGCCGACGGCAGCGAGCTCTGGGTTTACGATGTCGAGCTCGACCAGGTCACGGTCAAACCGATGGACGAAAGCATTTCCAACGCACCGATTATGATCCTGATGAAAGAATCCGATGTCACGCAGCAATTCAATGTCATCGAAGTCGGACAACGCAAGTTTCTTTTCTGGGTCGAACTCGAGCCGCAGGCGAAGGATCTTGAGTACCAGCGCATCTTTATCGGTCTCGAGGGTGGTAACGTGCGTGCGATGGAACTGCAGGATCAGTTCGGACAGAGCACCCAGATCGTGTTTGATAACCTGCGCGTTGGCGTGGTACATAACCCGGCTACCTTCAAGTTTGTACCCCCCGAAGGTGTCGATGTGTACGGAGTAGGCGGCTAACTTTTAGCCGTTTCGCGTTGCCGTCTATGAACGATTTGTTTAATGCGGAAAAGGGATTCAAACCGCTCGCCGATCGCATGCGTCCGCGCAAGCTCGACCAGGTCTTTGGCCAGTCGCACCTGCTGGCGCCCGGCAAACCATTACGCCAGGCAATCGAAGCCAACAAGCTGCACTCGATGATTTTCTGGGGGCCCCCGGGAACCGGTAAGACCACGATCGCGCGCCTTATTGCCGAATACTCTGATGCCCGATTTATCACGCTGTCCGCAGTACTTGCCGGGGTCAAGGATATTCGCGACGCAATCGAACAGGCGCGTCAGTTTCAGGGTCTCACGGTGTTGTTTATTGACGAGGTTCATCGGTTCAACAAGGCACAACAGGATGCGTTTCTGCCCCATATCGAGGATGGCACGATTCTGTTCGTCGGCGCCACCACCGAGAATCCTTCGTTCGAACTAAACAATGCGCTGTTGTCGCGTACCCGAACCTACGTGCTGAAGCCAATCCAGGCCGAAGATATCGAGCAGGTGATTCGACGAGCGCTCGAAGACAGGGAGCAGGGACTAGGGGAACTCGACCTCAGTATTGATGCCGATGCCTGCACGCTGCTGGCGCAGGTTGCCGACGGTGATGCGCGTCGGGCACTGACATACCTTGAAATCATCAGCGACCTCGCTGAGGACAGCCAAATCAATACAACCCTGGTTGGAGAAATAGCACAGCAGGGACCACGGCGCTTCGACAAGGGTGGCGACGTTTTTTACGAGCAGATATCAGCATTGCACAAATCGGTGCGCGGCTCGGATCCTGATGCGGCGCTTTACTGGTTCTGTCGTATGATCGACGGTGGCTGTGACCCGAAGTATATAGCGAGGCGCGTGGTGCGCATGGCGGTCGAAGATATCGGCATCGCCGATCCACGCGGGCTGGAGTTGTGTCTCAACGGTTGGCAGACTTTTGAACGGCTTGGCAGTCCGGAAGGAGAGCTTGCGATTGCGCAGGGGATTGTTTACCTGGCCTGCGCGGCCAAGAGCAACGCGCTTTACAGCGCCTACAAGGAAGCGATGCAGGATGCTCGTGATTCAGGCAGTCTCGAAGTGCCGATGCATCTACGCAATGCACCCACCCGGTTCATGGAGGAGCAAGGCTACGGTGATGACTATCGCTATGCCCACGATGAAACGGACGCTTTTGCGACGGGCGAGACTTATTTTCCCGAGGCATTGCTGGATCGACAATACTATCATCCCGTCCAACGCGGGCTCGAAATCAAGATCGCGGAAAAACTTGAGCGTTTGCGCAAAGCCAACCGTGATGCAAAATCATGAATATTCCTTTCGCTGAATCCGCCGAGCAAAATAAGGCCGTTATTTTAGATGCGATCAAGGCCTGCCTCAAAGGCGATGTACTTGAAATAGGTAGCGGCACCGGTCAGCACGCGGTTTTCTTCAGCAGCCAATTACCGCAAGTAGTCTGGCAGACCTCGGATCTGCCCGCCAACCTGCCCGGCATCAAGGCGAGGATTGAAGCCTCGGGGCTGCCAAACCTGGCCGCGCCCATTGAACTCGATGTGCTCGGGGGCTGGCCAGAACGTCTATATGACTTCGTCTATACCGCTAACAGTTTCCATATTATGAACACAACAATGGTCGCCGCTTGTATAGAGGGCATCGGGCGCTACCTGAAACCGGGTGGCGTGTTTGCGGTTTACGGGCCGTTTAATTATGACAGCGCTTACACCTCTGAAAGTAACGCCCGTTTCGATCAAATGCTTAAGTCGCGGGATCCCGAAAGCGGGATCAGGAATTTCGAATGGATCGAGGAACTAGCCGGCAGGGTTCAGCTCGATTTACTCGAGGATGTAGAAATGCCGGCTAACAATCGCTGCCTGATCTGGAAAAAACGAACTTAATAGCGCATAGTTGGACTAATATATCTACTTTAAGCCGATAATAAGCCGATGAATAAATTGATCCCGCAGGCCCTTGCTGCCAGCCTGGTATTCATGCTGTCATTCTCGTTCGCCAATTCAGCCGATGAGTCGATCGAAGACATGACACGCTTACTCAAGTTGCGTCTCGGTACTGACAAGGTGGAACCCCCAATCGCTACCGGTGTTGACGGTGTTTATCAAACCCGCTTTGGCAACAAGTTTGGCTACCTGATAGAAGGCGGGCGCTATGTTTTTATTGGCGACATGGTCGATCTCAAGATGGCGCGGAATATGACCGAGGTGAGTCGGCGCGAGCTGGTAGTGCAGGAACTCGCCAGCTTCGATAGCAAAAAACAGATCGTATTCCCCGCCGAAAACGAGGAACTCGCAGTCTTGAACGTATTTACCGATACCAGTTGCGGCTACTGCCAGCAATTGCATAAAGAAGTGAAGTACCTGCAGGAAGCGGGCATTTCGGTTCACTATTTTCCATATCCCCGTGGCGGTAATCGCGGCCCGGGCTATAGCGATTTAAAAAAGGTCTGGTGTGCTGATGACAAACTCACAGCCATGAGCATTGCCAAGGGAGCGAAGATGGGGTCGTTGGCTTCGTCCGAGGATTGTGAATCTGCCCTGTATGTCGATGAGGGTTATATACTTGGTAATCGCATCGGTGTTACCGGCACACCCGCGCTCTACGCGAGCGACGGCACCATGTTCAATGGTTATGTACCCCACCAGCAATTGATCCCGCAGTTGCTAAGCCAGTAGATTTTTTATAAAAGTCATAGAAATTCATGCCCTGGGTTAAGTGGGTATGCTTTTTGTGCTCGTCGAATAATTGTACTGTGTTAATATCTTTGCCCAATAAGAATAGAGTTTGCAGCTTGAATGACAGAACAGGAATCACCAGATAAACCATCGGAAACCGATAAGGATGAGGCTCGGGTAGGCGAGCAGGATAATTCGACTAAAGAGTATGGTGGCCCCAGGGGCAAAGAACCGACTCGCTATGGTGACTGGGAAAAAAAGGGTCGCTGTATTGATTTTTGATGCGCTCGATAGTTTTGCATGAACTGTAACTCGTAAACTGGTAATCGACGATGTCCAATAGCAATCATCCCACATCCCCGCATTTACAAATCTATCGCTTGCCGCTGACCGCGCTACTGTCAATTACTCATCGCATTACGGGTGTGATCCTGGCCTTTGGATGCCTGCTACTGGTCTGGATACTGGCTGCCGCGGCCGACAGTGCCGACGCTTACCAGGCGATCGAACCGCACCTGGGCAGCTGGTATGGCCAGATTTTTTTACTCGGTTTCATATTTTCGCTCTACCTCCATTTTTGCAACGGTGTCAGGCATCTGTTCTGGGATGTCGGCTATGGCTTTGAGCTCGAAGTTGTCGATATTACCGCCAAGTTGGCAATAGCCATGGCCGTCATATTAACCATAGCAACCTGGGTGGTTGCGGGGGTAGCGTAAGCATGACCGATTTCAGATCACCCCTGTCCAGGGTCAAGGGTCTCGGTTCGGCCAAGGATGGTACCAGCCATTTCTGGCGGCAGCGCCTGACGTCTCTGCTGATGATCCCGTTGGTCCTATGGATCGGTTTCAGTCTCGCGGCATTGCCGGTCGATCACGCAACGCTTACCGGCTGGATACAGCAAACGTGGGTTACGATCGCGCTGATCCTTTTAATCATCGTGACTTTTTACCATGCTCAGCTGGGACTGCAGGTCATCATTGAAGACTATGTCTCGTCGCATTCGCGGCGTACGGTAATCCTGCTGCTATCTAACCTGGCATGCCTGTTACTCGGTACGATCGGGGTGGTTTCGGTGCTAAAAATTTCTTTCGGGGCGTAAGCGATGGCGAATGAATATAAATTAATCGATCATGCCTACGACGTCGTTATTGTCGGTGCGGGCGGGGCAGGCTTGCGCGCAACTCTCGGCATGGCTGCCGCCGGGCTTTCGACTGCCTGTATCACCAAGGTTTTTCCGACGCGCAGCCACACGGTGGCGGCGCAGGGGGGTATGAGTGCCTCGCTCGGTAACATGGGTCCGGATAGTTGGCAATGGCACATGTACGACACCATCAAGGGCTCCGACTGGCTTGGCGATCAGGATGCGATCGAATACATGTGTCGCGAGGCAGTTCCCGCGGTAATCGAACTGGAGCACTACGGGGTGCCATTTTCACGCACCGAGGAAGGCAAGATCTACCAGCGCCCGTTCGGCGGTATGACCACGAATTTTGGCGAAGGTACCGCGCAACGTACCTGTGCCGCCGCGGATCGTACCGGGCACGCGATTTTGCACACGCTTTACCAGCAATCGCTGAAACATCGCGCAGAATTCTTCATCGAGTATTTCGCGATTGATCTGATCATGGACGAAGGTGTCTGCCGCGGCGTGGTCGCCTGGGACCTGGCGACCGGAGAACTGCACCGTTTTCGTGCGCATACCGTGGTACTTGCCACCGGGGGTTGCGGACGCGCCTATTTTTCCGCGACCTCGGCACATACCTGCACTGGCGATGGCGGCGGTATGGTGGTGCGTGCCGGGCTGCCGTTGCAGGACATGGAATTTGTACAGTTTCATCCAACCGGAATTTACGGCGCCGGGGTGCTGATTACCGAGGGCGTGCGTGGTGAGGGTGGCTATTTAACCAATTCGGATGGCGAACGCTTTATGGAGCGTTACGCTCCCAACGCCAAGGACCTGGCGTCACGCGATGTAGTCAGCCGTTCGATGACGGTTGAAATCAACGAGGGGCGTGGGGTCGGTCCGAACAAGGACCATATCCACCTGCACCTCGAACACCTGGGTTCCGAAGTCATTGATGAACGCCTGCCCGGAATTTCCGAATCGGCTGAAATTTTTGCCGGTGTCGATGTCACCAAAGAACCGATCCCGGTATTGCCCACCGTGCATTACAACATGGGCGGTATCCCAACCAATTACCATGGCGAAGTCGTGACACTCAAGGATGGAGATCCGGATTCAGTGGTACCCGGTTTGATGTCGATCGGCGAGGCCGCTTGCGTTTCAGTGCATGGCGCAAACCGACTGGGATCTAATTCGTTGCTCGACATCGTGGTATTCGGGCGAGCCGCAGCATTACGCGCTGCCGAAAATATTAAACCCGGTATGCCCCACAAGCCGTTAGCGTCTGATTGCTGTGATGGCATAGTCGACCACCTGGATCGTTTGCGTAATGCATCGGGTGGATCCACAACCGCAAGCATCAGAAATCAGATGCAACGTGATATGCAAAAGCATGCGGCAGTTTTCCGCACCGGTGATTCGATGCAGGAAGGGGTCGATAAGATGAACGAAACTTTCGCAAGTTTCGAAGATGTCGGATTGTCTGACCGGGGTTTAATCTGGAATACCGACCTGGTTGAAACCCTGGAACTGGAAAATCTGTTGCTGCAGGCCCAGGCCACGATTCAGAGTGCTTTGCATCGTACCGAGAGTCGTGGCGGTCATGCGCGTG
>CAXMSP010000203.1:0-5219 GCA_964196225.1 uncultured Gammaproteobacteria bacterium
TCGAAACCGCTCGCGGTGATTTCGTTCACCTGGTGGTGCCTCTCACCGGGCTAGATGCAATGCATGCGATTCAGCCCGACTTCAACGGGATGATCGAATTCTGCCAGGCCTATGGCATCGAAACGATCGCGGTATTCTGTACCGAGGTTGAAGATGCTCACAACAGCATTCACGTGCGCGATTTTTGCCCAGCGGTCGGGGTTAACGAATCTGCCGCCGCAGGCACCACCAACGCCGCCTTGACCAGTTACCTGGTGCGTCAGGAGCTGGTGTCAACAGAGTCGGACGTCATCACGGTAAATGCCGAACAGGGGCTCGAACTTGGGCGACCGAGTTCGATACAATCCCGTGTTACCCTGAGCAACCAGAAAATTGCCAGGCTACAGGTGGGCGGTGTTGCAACCCGTGTCCTGGATGGTCATGTTTATCTATAGGTAAAATCATGCAACCCAATCTTGAAAGACTGTTCCAGGACACGTTGGTTTGGGATGCGCACGCCGGCGTATTTCCGAGCCCGGAGGTTGATCTGAACCTGTTGCAGGAATGGCTCGACTGCGGGGTCAATTACCTCAGCATCAATGTCGGTTTTGACGTCATGGACTGGCAGGAAACCCTGGCTACGCTCGCCGCTTATCGTCACTGGGTGCTAGCGAACACCGATCGTTTCGTGCTGGTCGGCAACGTCGCCGATATTGATCGGGCGCGCAAGGAAGACAAATTTGCGCTGAGTTTCGATATCGAGGGCATGAATGCGCTCAACGAAAATATCAACATGGTGGGCCTCTACCAGGCGCTCGGCGTACGACAAATGCTGTTTGCTTACAACCTCAACAATGCTGCGGCCGGGGGTTGTCATGACCGCGATACTGGCCTGACTGAGTTTGGCAAGCAGGTGGTTCGTGAAATGAATCGCGTTGGCATGATTGTCGACTGCTCCCACGCGGCCTATTCCACGACCATGGACATCATGCACGAATCGAGCAAACCGGTCGTATTTTCACATTCCAATCCGACCGCCATCTGGGAGCATCAGCGCAATATTACCGACGAGCAGATCAAGGCCTGTGCCGCCACCGGAGGTGTCATCGGTGTCAATGGCATGGGAATTTTTCTCGGTGACAACGACATCAGCAATGCAACCCTGATGCGCCATATCGAATATCTCGCCGACCTGGTCGGCTGTGAACATATCGGTTTCGGTTTCGATTATTCACCGAAGGTGGATGTCGATATCGGGGTAATTTTACGTAGTCGACCCGACTACTGGCCAGCGGGCCAGCAGTACGATACCCCGGCAATAAAACATGCCGGCCCACAGCAGCTGCAGGAGCTGGTGGAAAATCTATCTACCGCCGGGTTTGGTGACACTGATATTCGCGGCATGCTCGGTGAAAACTTCCACCGTGTCGCTGCAAACGCCTGGCAGGGTTACTCAAACTGATTTCAAGCCCCGTCATTGCCAGACGAAGGCTTTAAATAAAGCTTTAGCTCTGCAATCTCCTGTCGCAGAGCTGCCATCTCCTGGTGCAGGTCCGCCTCGATGTGATCCCGGGCCTCGTGCATCGCGTCCATGGCCTGCTGCGACTCTTCTTCACTAAAGCTGTGCAGCGCGTTGATCACAATCAGGACCATGATGCCATTTTGCACCCTGGGTCCTTCCACCCAGTTACGTATAGCAGCACGTAATCCTGTTTGCGATGATTCGTTTGATGGTTTCATCTTAAACTCGAAAGAAATATCCGTTAATCAAAGGTGATAGCCGGACGCAAATTTTCAATGCGCCCGAAAAATAGGCTCCTGCTAACGCGCATCTTGGCCCCGCTTTTCCCATTTTTTGAGGTTACGATAATCACGGTAAGACCGAGCGCGGAGACCCAGCTTGAAGGCTAGCCAAAGAAACGGATTGGGGGCATGCTGGCACTGCGGCATCAGGTTGAAATCGTACAGTTTGGGAACTAGCTCCCCCCCCTGCTCGACAATCATCACATTCTTGGAGCTTATATCGAGATCATGCACTCCGTTCGCCTCGGCCTTCCCAACAATATGATATCCAGCATCCAGCACTTCTCGAGGTAGATGCCCCAGTTTGATGATTAAGTCCTTCAAGGTGGGACCGGATACATGCTCCTGGATCATGCAGTGCGTATATTCACTCGACGCCGGGTACACGCGAAAAGGCTGCGCAATGTACTTTTTCATAGACTTCAATGAAAACAGGGACTGGTTTCGCTGGTATTCAAACTCGGCAATATCGACCCTGTACTTATGACGGTACTTTCGCACAGCCTCTTCCCGGTACAGCTTGACGATCACGCTGTTACGCTCCATGTTGGCCTTGAACACATGAGCTCGAGCACCCGTACCCAGGTATCCTGTGATTTTAATATCGGCCGGCATCGACAATGACCCCTGCAAAGCAGCGATCTGTTCATCAGAAGGCTTCTTTACTCGAGCTTCAATCGATACCTGTTGCATCTTATTGTTTTTGCCTACTTCGTGAAAGTGGTGGCTAGGCCCTGATTTGAACAGAGGACCCTATCATTACGAGTATGGCCAGGCAAAATAATTTAGATATTAAACAATGGCTTAATAAGAGACCTGGATCAAATCGGCCTCGGTGACCCGCGCCCAGTGACCACCGCACAGCTTGGCGTAGGCCGCAAAGCGGTACCATTCCAGTTGTGCAGTGGATTCGTTCATTTGCAGTCTTCCTAAAGTTGATCGATTGAAGAGTTTCTAAGGACCTCCATCGAGATCGGCGCCACCGTAGGCGACGCCGCTGAGACGTGCCATGTTGGCGTTAAAGGTGGTTAAATCGTCGGGGCTAAACTGGCTCAGATGATCGTGCCCCGCAGCCCGCGCCAGTACAGCCATCAAGTCCACCGCGGCACCGAAAAACCGGTCCAGGCGCTCGGCCGCTTCGTCGATCGGCAGGCGCGCGCGCAGATGCGGTTTTTGCGTGGCGATCCCGACCGGACAATTGTTGGTGTGGCAGGCGCGCATGCCGAGGCAACCGATAGCCTGGATCGCAGCGTTGGATACCGCGATACCGTCCGCACCGAGCGCCAACGCCTTGGCAAAATCGGCCGGGTGGCGCAGACCACCGGTAATAATCAGCGTCACCCCGTTGGCATCGCAACGGTCGAGATGCCGGCGCGCGCGCGCCAGCGCCGGGATGGTTGGAACCGAAATATTGTCGCGAAAGATCAACGGCGCAGCGCCGGTGCCGCCACCGCGGCCATCGAGAATGACGTAGTCGACGCCGATCTCGAGCGCCGCGTCGAGATCTTTTTCAATATGCTGCGCCGACAACTTGAAGCCGACCGGGATACCGCCGGTATGCTCGCGTACCTCGGCGGCGAAATCACGGTATTGATCGAGCGAGGTCCAGTCCGGAAACCGCGCCGGAGAAATGGCCGCCTGGCCCTCGGGCAATTCACGCACCTCGGCGATCTTGCCCTTGACCTTGTCGCCCGGCAGATGCCCGCCGGTCCCGGTCTTGGCACCCTGGCCACCCTTGAAATGAAATGCCTGGGTTTTTTCAACCTTGTCCCAGGAAAAACCGAAGCGCGCCGATGCGAGTTCGTAAAAGTAGCGCGAATTGGCTGCCTGCTCTTCCGGCAACATGCCGCCCTCGCCCGAACATATGCCGGTGCCGGCAAGCTCCGCGCCCTTCGCCAGAGCGGTCTTGGCCTCTTCTGACAGGGCGCCGAAACTCATGTCGGAGACGAACAGCGGAATATCGAGCCGCAGCGGTTTTTTCGCATTCGACCCGATGACCAGATCAGTGCCAACACCCTCGTCATCGAGCAGCGGCAGCTTGTGCAACTGGCCGACAACAAACTGGATATCTTCCCACTTCGGCAACTGGTCGCGCGGCACGCCCATGGCCGAGGCGGGACCGTGGTGTCCCATCTTGCTCAAGCCCTCGTTGGCAAGTTTGCGGATAAACTTGACGTGGGGTTCGTCGACGGTACCGGTCGGATCCTGGTAGGCGCCCTGGTAGCTGTCACGTTGGTAGGGCTGCGGGTTGGCCTCGGCCCAGGCGCTGATTTCGTCTTCGTCGACACAAACCTGGCCGTCTTCGAGCCAGGCGTTAAATTTCGGCAGCGTCTCGCTATGGTTGTATTCACTGATGCCGGTATCCATGCGGTAATCCCACTGGTGGACCCCGCAAATCAGGTTATCACCAGAGACATAGCCGTCAGCCATCAAGGCGCCGCGGTGCGCGCAACGTCCGTAAAGCACGCTGACCCGGTCGTCGAAACGAACAATAACAAGGTCGACACCGGCGACTAGCGCAGCTTTCGGTTGGCGATCGGGTAACTTGTCCCATTTGGTCAATGCTGTTTTTTTCATATTCCAACCCTTTTTTTAGATTTATCAATTTGCCCTTCGCGCAGCGGTATTTCCACGGCAGGCATATTTTCTTCACACTCGCCCATGCCAGTGGCGCGGCGCTTATGCTGTGCCGAGAATCAAGGGGACAGTATACCTATTTAGTAATCTGCAATAGGTGTACTGTCCCCGGAAACCCTCAATGCTCCAATCGTTGCTTTTTCAGCTAAACTGTCCTTTATAAAGGAGCCAATTGTTATTAATGCACAGTGCAGTCCGAAATCACATTGATATGCATCCCGACTTCAGGAGGGCGCATATCCGATGAAACTAGCTTATAAACTACTCGGCCTGGTGCTGCTGGTATCTACCGTTCAGGCAGATTCGATCACGACGATAAAACTCTCGAACCGTCCAGCCGAGGAAATCATACCTATTGTCAAACCCATGCTGGGCAGCGAAGACGCGATTACGGGCCAGGGTTACAAAATTTTCCTACGCTCATCACCGCAAACACTGGCGCAGGTAAAGGAGATGATCGATGCCCTGGATATCGCCGCAAAAACACTGCAGATCTCCGTTTTCCAGGGCAGTACCCGGGGTCTCAGTGCCCTGGGAATCAGTGGCGGTATTCAAGTTGAAAGTGGCGATGCAAGTGTCGACATTGGGACCAGCGGAAACAATAACGGCAATAGCGGTGGCAGCATCACCTACAGCACCAATAACGGCAGCGGTAACATCAACAGCACCACTACCCGCATGCGCCTGGAAGACAATCCGATACACCAGATAAGAGTCACTGAAGGCACCGAAGCTTATATAGAAACCGCCGAACAAATACCCTATTTCTCGGGTACCAACTGGATCGTACCCGAAGGGGT
>CAXMSP010000204.1:0-52540 GCA_964196225.1 uncultured Gammaproteobacteria bacterium
AGTTTTATAAAAAGTGACAGTATCTCCATCTAGCACGATGGTAAAGCAATTACTGTACTGGGCCATGTGGGTTTCTTCGATCTGCTGACACATCAGCTCACCTTTAACCTCCCAACTGCCACCGTAGCGACCCCCAGTTGCCGACTTTCCTTTGAACCTTCCCTTCTTTTGATCACCGGTTGGAGGCTCAAAATACTCAACCCAATGTTCATATCCACCAACTAAAGTATTGCCGATTATCTGGTTCAAAAGCTGTTCTTCGGTAAGAACGGTCACCCCGGTTGGGACAACATAATCTTCGGTAGAAGTGACCGAGGTCGTAGCTACTACTAGAGTCACCAATAAACAAATGCGAAATCTGAAAATATCTAAATACTCCAAAATGTAATTGCATTAAGCGGGGACTCTTATCACGATCAACTGCTTTTAGTGTGTGTTCCAATAGAGCCGACCCGAATCCATTATTTTGTTGAGCAGGGTCCACGGCAATAAACGCGAGGTGCCAGCAAGGTTCATCTGGATGAAAATTATCCATTTGATCGAACATAGAAAATATCTCATCTAGTTGAGCGCCATCAAAGCTACCCTGAAAGAATTCAATTAGACCTTCTTCATCCGGGTGTACGTCAGGCGGCAACCAAAGAGCAGCACCAGCATAGCTCTGGATATGGTATGCCGACCTATGCTCAAAAGCTCCTCCGCCAAACAATTGAATAAGCGTTGGGAAATTAGTGAGGTATTTCTGAGGCTCTGGGTAGAGCCATCTGAGAATTGGATCCGTGCCAAATCCCAACACAATTGAGTCGATAGCTCGCGAGCTTTCTACATCGGTTGATATATTGATCATGATAATCCTACTCTAATGCGAAAATCAGTAGTTGTCACATAACAGCATAATTAAAAGGTAATTGACCTGATAATATATTATCTGTTGCTAGGCGTCCGCTTCTGGCCGAAGATTGCCTCCCGCCGAGGCTGTATGAGCCGTCTCCTTCGGAGAAATCGCGATAGGCCTTCTGTCGGTACTGCCAGTACGAGTTCCTTTTCCCTGGAACCACAATAGCTGTCATTCAGAAATGAAATATCAACGGCGGCTTCGTACCCATAGTAGCCGTTCACAATGGTCTATTTACATTGACATCAGGCTGGGGACAGTTGACCACGGTGGGTAACCGCCCACCAAAGGGCGCCGATGATCACGAGATTGATGAACCCCGAAATCACGGCATTAGCGTAGGTCCATGTATAGCTGCCGGTCAAATCGTAAAAGAATCCTCCCTGCCAACCGCCGATTCCATGACCCATAAAGCCGAATGCCAACACAATCCCCATCGATGAGGCGCGTCGGGCCGGAGCAGCGAAATTTCTGACAGTCACCAATACAGATGTCATCACCCCGGCGTAACCGAACCCGTAAATCACGGCGTAAACGTAGAACTCCCTCAGCCCATCCATCGTCGTGAAGCCAAAGACAAGTAGGGTTTGCCAACCCGAGGCCAGAATCCAGGCCGGGAGTGCACCAATCATATCGGCAATTTGGCCAAAGGCTACCCGCCCTGCTATTGCCGCCAAAAGCATGAGAAAAAGCACACTGCCGGCATCGGTGGCGGTCAGCCCGCGTTCCTGCGCCAACGGAACAAGGTGCATCAACGGCACCGCCATAGTCGTGCAACAGAATATGATCGCAACAGAAATCCAGGTCACGACGACCGCGTTAGGCAAGCCGGTAGGACTCTCGTGCGATAAGCGTGCGGGCCCGGATTCGACCGCGGGTGGAGATCGTAGAAACCAGGCGAGTGGAAGCCCAACAACGAGAGTCAACATACCCTGTGTGGCGAGCGACCCTCGCCAGCCGAAAGATTCGATCAGGAATGCCCCGGAGAACGGCATCCCGCCCTGCCCAATTGCTTGCGCGGCGGCGGCAATACCGATGGCAAGTCCTGCGCCCCGGGTAAACCAGGACCCGACAAGCGCTATCAGTGGGGCCGCTATTGCTCCGCCACCGAGCATGCCCGCAAAGAAAAAGAGCATGTAAAGCTGCCACAGCTCACTGGCCTGGGATGCTGCAAGAGTAGCAACCCCGGTAACTGCAATCCCCAGAAAGGCAATTCGTCTTACACCGAGACGGTCGGCGGCAAAGCCCATGAGGATGCTGCCAAATGCAAGGCCCGCAAGCCCCAGGGAGTTAATCAGTGCTATATCCCCACGAGTCCAGCCGAACTCTGCCTCCAATGGGAGAAAATATACGGACAATCCATTTACAAGTTGACCCATTACCAGAGCAAGAATCGGGACCGTAGCTATCAGTATCACCCAGCGGTAAGCTGGATCGCCGCCTTTGCGTGGATTATTTTGCATGGCAATTATCAGGGGACAATAAAATCGAGCATTCCGTGTTTTATCCAGACAGATAAGATTTCGAAAGTTTTATCGGAACTACATTCACACGATCTATATTAAACCTTATTACAATTTGGCCCAAATAATCTCCCACTAATCGTTTTGGCCCGTCATTCACTAGACTCAACTTGCCGATCGGGTAAGCGTATCTGGCCGAGCACACTGATTGCTCCCGAAGGTCCGCAGTGTGCCGACTGCAGCCGTTGATCGAGGAATTTTGAACGGCAGCTATCGGGAAAGCAGACGCTCAGAAGTTTACAACGAGCGTCTGAGAACGACCCAAAGGAGACACCTGGATACGGGATATGTGGATAGCGGAGAGTAAGGATAGGAACGGCTTGCCGTTAAAGAAACCGATCAAGCAAAAAGAGTAAGGTTGGCTATAATTTGAAAGAGGAGATTATTGTTTACCTGGGTGTAAGATGTTGAAAGTAATTTTTCAGCATTCTGTATAATCTGACTGCTTATTGCAAACAACGCCGATAAGTGGGGCTCAATAACTTAAATTGGATATGGAGAATCAAAATGAGAGCAATTCTATTATCAGTACTTTTTGCGTTAATAGCGGTTATTTCGTCTCCGTCTTTTGCAGAAGGTCTCTACCTCGATCTGGGGTTTGGGAACGCTGAAGCCGAAGTGGATGATTTGGAAGGCGATGACAGCTATTTTAAAATTACCATAGGCGGTCACTTTGGTGACAATGAAAACATTAGTGTTGAGGGCGGTTTCATGGACCTGGGCGAAGCCGAGGACGGCCCCTTTAGCGTGTCCGCAGATGGCTTGTTCGGGGCTATTAAAGGTAGCACGGAAATTGGTAACGGCACCACGTTGTATGGCCGTATTGGTTTGTTTATGTGGGACGGTGAAGCATGCGTTAGCGGATTTGGATGCGCGGACGATGATGGCACTGATCTCTTTTTCGGTGGCGGTCTGGGCTGGCAAGTCGGGCCTGGTATTCTGGGCGTAGAATTACATTTTTTGGAACTCGATGACGTGGACGTCACGACAATCGGGGGTGCTTATAGTTTTCCCATAGGCAATTAATTCGATTCTATTTTGAGTGTCTCCTTTGGAGAAAGTTGACGCCCAAATCCTGTAAACCAGTGGCGATAAGCGACCCAATATAAATGCTCACGCCGGAACTCGACGTCCCACGAGTGCCTTTACGCCATCGGGTCCGGCCTTCTCCACATGAGGTTCCCCAGCGGGGTACTGGATAGTATCTCCGACAAGACCGGTTTCGTCACCAGAGCGCTTCTCAATCGTGAGCGAACCTTCCACGACCATGACCAAGACGTCGTAGTCGTGGACATGCTCGTCATCGGCAGCATTCGACTCCATGGCGAAATCAAAAGGCCCGTCGTATCCCTCATTCTTCAATATCTCGCGAAATTCGGTTTCGTTCATCGTCTGATCCTCATCTGTAAGTAGAAAATCATACCATGTGTAATGTGGAAAACTTAATATTGCCTTCGAACATGTGAACGTCCGCTAATGGCGGTGAGTTCAACTGATCGACTGATATGTGACTATGAAACATATAGTCTTTATAATTTCTACATTTATCAACAAGGAGATCTGACCATGGCTCTAAAAATCATAGGAGCCGGGATGGGCCGGACAGGAACAGCTTCATTGAAAGTGGCACTAGAAGCGCTCGGCCTCGGTCGTTGTTACCACATGTCTGAAATTCTGCAAAAGCCCGAGCGTAGCGAGGATTGGATCAATGCCGCTAACGGCAATCCAGATTGGGATAAGATTTTCAATGATTACGGAGCAACCGTCGACAACCCGGGATGTGGATTCTGGAAGGAAATTGCGGATTACTACCCGGATGCAAAAGTTATCCTAACAATACGCGATGCTGAAAAATGGTTTGAATCAACCAATGAGACTATACATTCTCTCGAATTTGCAACGTTCATCAAAAATAGCCCTTGGGGCGAAATGGTACAAAAAACTGTTTACGACACTATGGAAAATCGGATGCAAGACAAAGATTTTATGGTGACATTTTTTAACAAACGCACTGACGAAATCGTAAATACGATAGAACCAGATCGACTTCTCGTCTATCAGGTAAAGGAAGGGTGGGGGCCACTATGCGAATTTCTTGATCTTCCCGTACCGGACATGGAATTTCCCCGAATCAACAGCCGGGATGAAACGAAGGAACTCATTGCTAATATGACGGCAGCCAGCGGTGAGCAACTTAGTGACGAGGCGATGGCCGCAGCTGGCCGTGAATTACATGGCGACAAAACACATTAAGCGCACATGATTTTTCTCTAAACTAATACGGTTGGAGGGAATCTATTGAGGGAATGGATATGGCGAGATTAATAATAACTCTTTGCGGTATGTTTTTTACATTCAGCGCAGCTTCACATCCTTATGATGGACCACCTCATGACGCGCCACTGACATTTATTGAACACTAAGACAGATGATGGGCGCCCTATTTATACAAACATCCCGAAAAAATGCTTCTCGAAAGGCCGGCTTACCTGCATCCAGCTCCATCCTATATTCAAAGGGCCGGGTACAATCAAGAAGCCTGAAATCTAGCCTGGCTCATTTAAATGATTTAGATAAATAATCCCGCCACTGTGCGGGGTTTTTTATGCCTGTTTGAAATTTAGGAGTTATCGCTTAACTATAAATTTAATGAAAGCAGTCGCTCAAAACCAAAATTTCAGCTTCTGCTAACGACCCAAAGCAGACACTCAGAATCCGATTACCAGCGGCGGCTACCGACCCAATAGAGACTCTCATCGACCGCTTGATGGACTCCTGTCAACAGCCAAGTCTCGTGAAACTTTCTTGGGCACGTGGTGTAGTTGTCAGATACTGCTCCAAACGATCCTGGCAGCAAAAGCCTGCCTTGATAAGCCCAGAACCTAATCGTTCAACGTCTTCCCGGCGTTTATAGGGGTACCATCCAACCACTTTATCTACAGAATAGTGTCTCAATTTTCTGAGTTTGAGATATTGTTCGTGGATGGCTGTAGCTTCATCCTTTCTGCCCAGTAGCCCAAGTACCGCTATGTGTGTCCAAGCGGCTATGCTGGGATTAAGGTTACGGGCTCTGGCCAGTGCCTCCTCGGCCATTTCTATTTGCCCGGTATTGAAGTAAGCAATTCCCACCCCCTCCAAATATTGTGCAGGGTAATGTGGGTCGAGCCTCATCGCTTTCTCATAAGCCTCGATTGCTTCCTCCGGCCTCCCAGCCCAAACCAATGCTTCGCCCAGTACATCGAAATTCTCTGCATCATTCGGATCTAGTACCATCATTTTTGCAGCTTCCTCTAGCGCCTCCTTATGCCTTCCTTGATGTGAGCGCAACAGGGATGCTGCCCTATGTGTTAAGGCTGTCGGGTTTTTCATTGATAGTTGCAAAAAGGATTCCGCTCGATATGGAGCCCGGCACCATCCTAAACGGACATGCCAACTCCTTGATGTGGCAACTGTGTAGACTTGCGAAATTGCCGCAAATGCATGTGTGTAATTCGGGTCTAATTCGACGGCGCGGTTAAAATAATCGAGTGCGAAAGCAATATCTTTGCGGGTGTTCTGACGGAAATGTGCCCGCCCTTGTAAAAATGCATCGTAGGCTTCGGGAATATTGGTTTTTCCTTTACCTCGAAGCTCGTCTTCGTCGGTGGTCAGATTAACTGCTAGAGCGGTCACGATTTGTCGCGTCACTTTGTCCTGCAATTCAAACACATTATCGATTGAACCGTCATAACGCTCTGCCCAAAGATGCCCGCCTGTTATAGCATCAATAAGCTGTGCATTAATTCGGACTTGGTTTCCGTCACGGCGCATGCTTCCCTCCAGTACATATCGAACTCCCAATTCCTCGGCTACTTGTCGAACCTTTACTGGTTTTCCTTTATAGCTAAAGGTGGAGTTACGCGCGATAACAAATAGACCAGAAATTTTCGATAAATCTGTTATTAGGTCCTCGGTCATACCATCAACGAAGTATTCCTGTTTCGGATCGTCACTCATGTTGGTAAATGGCAGCACTGCTATAGAAGGTTTGTCGGGTAGTGGGAATGCCATGCGCTCTATCGATACTGGTTCTTCTTGTGGAAGGGAGTATTTTGACCAGTAACCAATGCCTGAAACGACTACCAACACAGCCACCACAATTGCAGTTCTCTGCCACCAGTTTTTAGGTTTTACCTGGTGGTGGCTTTTCTGCTGCGGCGATGGAACCGATTCACCCGAGCCTAGCTGTACCTGGTAAACCCGTACATGTTCATCAAATCCCTTTAGTGTCTGCTCACCAAGACTTTCTATCGAAAGCGGCAAACGGTTTGGCAATGCCTCATGAATCGCCGAGGTAATGCACAACCCCCCAGGCTCTGCCAGTTGTTCAACCCGCTGGGCCAGTACAACGCCTGCGCCGGTTACCGTACTATCAGCAATGACGACTTCACCCAGGGCGATACCCACTCTTATCTTTGGTTGAATATCATCATTGATTTTTTCGAGGTGTTCGTGGTGATCTAATTGAAAGGCGAGTGCCGCAGTTACGGCGTCGGAAGCACGCTCGAACTCGGCCAGTAGCGCATCACCTCGTAGCTCTTGAACGCGACCATGGTACTTCTCGATGGTGACACTGAAACGCCGGAAGGCATCGCGAATACGCTCGTGAGCTAATTGCTCATCTTGTTGTACCAACTGGGTTGAACCCGCGACATCCGCGTGCAAGATGACAGCAAGTTTGCCAGAAAGATCGTCCTTTGCCATTGGTAGCCCAATTGGAATCAAAGTCAGCAGATATTATCACATACTACAATTTGTATATTACCCGAGCGTCTCCTGTTGGCCGAAGATTGCCATTGGTAAGGAGTTTGCCAGCGTCCGCTTTGGAGAAATTATTACCGATGGATACTGCTAGTTTCGAAGTTTGAGAGTTTTTCCTTCCAAAACCAAGAAATTTCCGTAAAGCAGACGCTCAATATTGGCTACACCTAAGAAAATAGAATTATAGGAATAACATTAAAAAACTCTCATAAGTCACTGACATACAAAGGTTTATAGATGGCGCGCCTGGAGAGATTGTGCGGCACATCCTTGTGCCGCACCCCTACGGACGGCTAAAGCCGTCCTCCGGGGCCGCGCTAAAGCGCGTCCAAAATCGCTCCGGGCGATTTTGTCGAACTTGGAGTTCTCATCTGATCTCGCAGGAACACCATCCATAAAAAAACCCCCTGACGGGGGCCTTTTTATGGATGGCGCGCCTGGAGAGATTCGAACTCCCGACCGCTCGGTTCGTAGCCGAGTACTCTATCCAGCTGAGCTACAGGCGCATAATTTGAAGGCGCGATTCTACGGATATTTAGGTTGATTTGCCAGTGTAAATTCTCAACACGTCATCCCCGCGATAGCGGGTATGACAACAGGTACCTTAGCCAATATATTCACGCTTTACGTGGGCACCAACGTTACACAAAATTTCATAGGCTATGGTTTGCGAACAATCGGCGAGGTCATTGACGTTCAGCATCGCGCCAAATAGCGTGACTTCGTCATCGACGCTGACATCGGACAGATGACTGACATCGATCGTAATCATGTCCATCGACACCCGTCCGACGACATCACACTGCTTGCCGTGTATTTCGACCTTCGCTGTATCGATCTTGTGCCGTGGATAGCCATCCGCGTAACCAGTTGCCACGACCGCAATCGTCATATCATCGGGACAGGTGAAAGTATTGCCATAGCCGATTAAGTCACCTTGATGATGCGGACTGACCGCGAGCACCAGTGACTTCATGGTCATCGCCGGACGCAGGTCGCGCTGTGCTTTCTTACGATCAGACATCGGATCAGCTCCGTAAAGCGCTATGCCGGCGCGAGCCCAGATACGGTGGGTCTCGGGCCAGCCCAGGATACCGGCTGAATTCGCGATCCCCCATTCGTAGTCGTCTAGTTCAAGTGATTTGACCTCATCAATCTGGAATTCAGTGAACACATTATCGGCGTCATCCGCATTAGCCAGGTGCGTCATGATGCGCAGGCTGGCGAGCGTGTCCAGACCAGCCAGGTAATCGACGATCTCGTGCGCCCGGCTTTGCGGAAAGCCGAGTCTTCCCATACCGGTATCAATCTTCAACCAGACTTCCAGGTCGCCGAGATCTGCCGTATCGCGTAAACAGTCGAGATGAAACTGGTGATGCAGCACCGGGTCGAGCGAATGATCGATACAGACCTGCAGTTCCTCGGCACGAACAAACCCACCCATAACAATGATTTTCTGGGTGATTCCCGCTTTTCGAAGCGCCACCGCCTCGCCTACCGCGGCTACCGCAAATGCATCGGCGTCCTTAAGCGCGGCTGCGACCTCCAGCGCTCCATGACCATAGGCATCGGCCTTGATCACGGCGATCAGCCGATTGCCACCTGCTGCCTCTTTTAAATACCGGTAGTTATGTCTTAACGCTTCGAGGTCGATGATTACGCGTGAATGCCGGTTCGCCCCATGGCTATTCAAACTCGCCTCCATATTGATCGAACGCAAGATTTTCGAAACGCGTGTACTGTCCGAGAAATGCCAGTTTAACCATACCTATGGGTCCGTTACGCTGCTTTCGTATCAGCAACTCGGCTACGCCCTTTTCCGCACTTTCCGGATTATAAACCTCGTCCCGATAGATAAATAAGATGACGTCGGCATCCTGCTCGATACTGCCCGATTCACGCAGGTCTGACATAACCGGCCGCTTGTCGGGTCGACTCTCGACGCTACGATTAAGCTGCGAAAGCGCCACCACCGGTACATTCAGTTCCTTCGCCAGCGCCTTAAGCGAACGCGAAATCTCGGAAATTTCGGTTGCCCTGTTTTCGGTCGAGCCCGCAACCTGCATCAGCTGCAGATAATCGATAACCACCAGGTCCAGTCCATGTTCACGTTTCAGGCGACGCGTGCGTGCGCGTAACTCGGTTGGCGTCAGGGACGGTGTATCGTCGATAAAGAGTTTTGCTTTTGAAAGCATGTTGACCGATGAAATAAGCCTCGGCCAGTCGTGATCATCAAGCTTGCCGGTACGTAAATTGTGAGAATCGATGCGTCCCAGCGAGGACATCATACGTATTGCAAGCTGCTCGCCCGGCATCTCCATGCTGAACACGGCAACCGATCTTTCATTATTGAGCGCAGCATTTTCGGCAATATTCATCGCGAAGCTGGTTTTACCCATCGAGGGGCGTCCGGCAACAATGATCAGATCGGAATTTTGTAAACCCGAGGTCTTATCATCAAACAGGTTGAATCCGGTTGCTATCCCGGTTATCGCTTCCTTGGTGCGATACATCTCTTCTACCCGTTTTACGGCACGCCCCAGCAAATCATTGATTGCTTCAAAACCCTCGCGACTGCCGGCACTTTGCTCGGCAATCATGAACACCTTGCGTTCAGCCTCGTCCAATAATTCTTTACTGGGACGGCCATCCGAGTTATAGGCGCTGGCCGAAATTTCATTGCCGATCTGGATCAGGCTGCGCAGAATCGAGTATTCACGCACGATATTTGCGTAAGCCTTGACGTTAACCGCGGTTGGGGTGTCGTTGGCGAGAATACTCAGGTAAGCAAGTCCGCCGATTGATTCAAGCTCGCCCCTGGAACCCAGCCATTCAGAAACGGTGACGATATCGTAGGGTTTGTCATCGCCAACGAGCGCGTTGATCGCCCTGAATATCAGGCAGTGGTCGTGACGGTAGAAATCCTGCTCATTAACAATGTCTGCGATATAGTCCCAGGACTTGTTATCCAGCATTAATCCCCCGATTACCGACTGTTCCGCCTCCATTGACTGGGGTGGGACCTTGAGGTCATCGACGCGCTGGCTCAGTTCCGCCACGCGGGAGGAAATTTCAGACATATTTGACGTAATGGAAGATCGACATGGGTCGGTAATGATAAACCTTTTTTGTCGACACAGAAAAGAAAAAGGCCACTAAAGTAGCAGCCTTTTAAAAATTACTACGGATTGGGGCCTATTGCTCCTCACCGGTTATGTTAATCGTCACCTGGGTGTCGATATCGGTGTAAAGATGAATATCGACAATATGCTCGCCAACGACTCGCAATGCGCCCTCCGGCATACGGATTTCGCTTTTTTCCACGGTTTCACCAAGAGCTGCAATCGCATCGCAGACATCGCCGACCCCAATCGAGCCAAACAGTTTACCTTCGGCACCGACCAGCGCGGTGACTCCTATAACACCCAGTGCTTCGATCGCCTGTTTGCGAGTCTCGGCAGTCGCTTGGGCCTCGACAGCGGCTTTTTCAAGTTCCGCACGACGTGCTTCAAACTCTGCCACGTTTTCAGCGGTTGCAACCTTGGCCTTGGCCTGTGGTACCAGGTAATTACGCGCAAAACCGGACTTGACGTTGACCTTGTCACCGACCGAACCCAGGTTTTCAATATTTTCCAAAAGGATAACTTCCATCAGATTACCTCTTCTCAAAGTTCATTTTCATCACTTGGCTTTGCAGAATTCTTTCTGAAAACCAACCAGTTATCAATCACCCCGGTGATAGCGGTTAACGCCACCACCTGTGGGAAAACCAGCAATAGCGTATAAAACAGTACCAACAACAGGCGTACCTGCTTGCGCGGTGCAAGTTTGCTGTGTACCACCGCTATGCCCTGAAACATAAAAGCAATCACGACCAGGAATGACAGGCTGCTCAACCAGGGTTGCTCAACCCAGAAACTAAGCACCATCAACCCCAGGGCCCCGAGTGCGGCAGGTTTTCCGATCGATAAGGCACGGAATTCCTGGCTAAAACCCTGCGACTCGGCAAGGCTTGCCTGCATCCATCTAGCGACCAAAACGATCAGCATGAATACCAGGTAGGCCATAGCCACTATCGCTAACACGAACAGGCGCACCAGCTGGATGTTTCTTTCGACCAGCGTTTCATCCATCTGGTCGCCCTGCCCCATGCGCTGGATCACCTGAGAAATCATCTCGGCTTCCAGGTTACTCCAGGCCAGGTACTGAACTGCAATACCAATCGCACCTAAAGCCAGGCCCACCAGCATCGTCAGCGCCAGTGACTTGCTACTTCGCAGTGTCTGCGTCAGCAAGATAATCGGCAACCATTGCACCAGCGCGGTCCATAATCCCAGCTCAGGAGCACTGATCAAAACCCATGCAACCAGGGTGATCCCCAGGATCGAGACCCCTATTGCCTTGAGCCCTGATAGTGACCCCTGGGTCAATATAATCAATCCCACCAACGCACAGGACAGCAACATGCACATGGAGCCGGCCAGTAGCCCCAGTACGGTATTCGGAGCCATCGGTGGAATAAACACCGCAAGCACCGCGAGCAGGCCAACAACAGCCGCTGCCTGGTAGGGTCCTTTAAGGGTAAATCTTGCCAGTGCCAACATCCGTGACACCCACCAAATTTATCTCAGCTTGTGCTGATCGGTATAAGGCAGCAAAGAAAGAAACCGGGCGCGCTTGATCGCTGTCGCCAACTGTCGCTGGTACCTTGCCTTGGTACCCGTAACCCGACTCGGTACAATTTTACCGGTTTCGGTAATATATTCTTTCAGGGTTTCCAGATCCTTGTAATCGATCTGATCGGTGCCTTCTGCGGTGAATTTGCAAAAACGCTTGCGACGAAAATAGCGTGACATGATTAATTCACCTCTTCTTCAAGTTTGCTGGCTTTAACTTCTGCATCCGGTTCGATCTCGGCAATCACATCGGTTTCTGATACCACCTCGACATCGTCGGTATCAGCCGAAATTTCGGCAGTTTCGGCAGTTTCGGCAGTTTCGGCAGTTTCGGCAGTTTCATCAACGACATCATCGCTGGCTGCAGGTCTGCGATCGCTGGACTTTGCTGATTCCTCGCGCTCGACTTCCGTCATCATGGCCGATTTCTCGGTGACGGCTGCTTTGCAGGTAAGCGTCAGGTGTCGCAGTACCGCATCATTAAAACGAAACGCTGACTCCAGCTCATCGAGTATTTCCTTATTGCACTCGATGTTCATCAGCACGTAATGCGCCTTGTGAATTTTCTTGATCGGGAATTCGAGCTGACGGCGACCCCAGTCCTCTTCGCGATGGACGGCGCCACCAGAACCGGTAATCATATTGCGATAGCGTTCCACCGTCGCGGGTACTTGCTCACTCTGGTCAGGGTGGACCAGAAACACGACTTCGTAATGTCTCATTTGTTCTCCTCTTGGGATAATGCCCCCAGGATAAAGCCTGTGGAGCAAGGAGCGTCAACCTGCCTTTTGCGGCGGTCGACTCGCGAGCGCGGATTCTACCCGACCCTAGGCCCGGCCGCAAGCGCTTCTAGAGCGCAGAATTTCGTATAGGCAGACGCCGGTCGCAACCGAGACATTGAGGCTTTCGACCTGCCCCTGCATCGGCAGCTTTACCAGGTGATCGCAGGATTCCAGGGTCAGTCGGCGTAAACCCGATCCTTCAGCCCCCATGACCAGCGCAACGGGACCGCTATAGTCATTGTCATAGAGGCTGTCCTCGGCCATATCGCTGGTGCCATAAATCCAGGCACCGGCCTGTTTCAGGTCTTTCAAACTGCGCGCAATGTTGGTTACTTCGATAATCGGCACCGACTCGGCACCACCGGCGGCAACCTTGCGCACTGTGGCATTCACCTTGACCGCGCGATCCCGGGGAATAATGACCGCGTCAACGCCACAAGCGTCGGCGGTACGCAAGCAGGCGCCAAGATTATGGGGATCCTGTATTCCATCGAGTACCAGTAGTAAGGAGTTTCGATTCACACCAAGCAAACATTGCTGGAAATCCATCACCGGTTCCGAATCGCGTGTTTTCAGCAGACAGCCCTGGTGCTTATCGCTGCCGCTGAGTTTTGTCAGGCGTGCGCGAGGTTCGGTGTGCACCTCAATACCGGCGTTGCGCGCCTGATCGATAAGCTGCAGCAACCGGGGATTACGCTTATCGGCACAAATCAGCTCTATACAGAGCTCCGGCGCCTGCTGCAGACGACGCGCTACGGCATGGACTCCGTAAATAAAACTGCTGCTCATCTGGATCCGGATCGAGTCCTTGTTTTATTGCGGGATTGACGCTTTTTCCCTCTGCGTTTGGTCTTTATTGGCGGTTTCTCTTCAGGCATTCCGGCCAGATCAAAATCAATCTTGCGGTCCTCGAGGTTCACCCTGGCAACCTCGACCTGCAGCCGATCACCAAGCCGGTAAATACGACCCGTCAATTCGCCCACCAGTCGATGATGCGCCGGGTCAAACTGGTAATAATCACGCTTGAGTGCAGTCACATGTACCAGGCCGTCGATCAATAAATCATCCAGCTGAACAAACAGTCCGAAATTAGTAACCGCGGTAACAATGCCAGAGTATTGTTTGCCGATATGTTTCTGCAGAAACTCGCATTTAAGCCAATCTGCCGCATCGCGTGTTGCGTCGTCGGCGCGGCGCTCATAGCGCGAGCATGATTCTCCAAGCGTGTGCATTTGGGCCAGGTCGTAATCGAAGCCGGACAAATTGTTGTGCTTTATCCAGTGCTTGATAGCGCGGTGTACCAGCAGGTCAGGATAGCGCCGAATCGGCGAGGTAAAATGTGCATAGTCTTTCAGCGCCAGGCCAAAATGACCGACTTTCGAGTCAGGGCTATAACTGGCCTGCAGCATCGAGCGCAGCACCACGGTTTGTATCATGTCAGCTTCGGGACGTGCGCGTGATTGTTCGACTACCCTCGCATAGTCCTCCGGTTTAGGATTTTCAGTGCCCAGGGCAATACCAAAACTGGCCAGGAATTCCTGTAAATTAGGCAGTTTGTCGGGATTGGCGCCTTCGTGATTGCGGTAAAGCGTTGGCAGCTTGTTTTTCTTCAGTATCCTGGCGGCACAAATATTCGCCGCGATCATGCATTCCTCGATCAATTGGTGCGCCTGGTTTCGCTGGTACGGCACGATCGCCTCGATTTTACGCTGACGGTCATATTTGAATATCACCTCCCGGGTTTCAAATTCGATCGCATGACGTCTTCGGCGCGCCTTCGCCAGGGCCTGGTAAACCTGTTTGAGACACTCGAGTTTATCAATTACCTTGCCAATGGTTTTACCGTGGCTCTTGTTGCCCTCAAACAAAGCGGCCGCCACATCCTCATAAATAAGTCGCGCCTTCGAGTGAATCACGGCCTCGAAAAAATCGTATTGCTTTATCGTTCCCTGTTGATTGATCTCCATGCAGCAGACCAGGCACAGGCGATCGACTTCCGGATTCAGTGAACATAATCCATTCGAAAGTACCTCGGGCAGCATCGGAATAACCTCGCCCGGGAAATATACGGAAGTGCCCCGGTTGCAGGCTTCAAGATCAAGCGGGGAGCCAATCTTTACGTAGTGTGCGACATCGGCAATCGCGACATAAAGTCGATATCCGTTTGCCAGTGACTCACAGTAAACGGCGTCATCGAAATCACGTGCATCGGAGCCGTCGATCGTCACGAAAGCAAGCTCACGCAAGTCACGCCTGTTTTGCTTATCGCCCTGGGCAACCCGGTCGTTCAGATTCCGTATCGACTCGAGCACGGCATCGTTCCACTGGTGGGGAATATGGTGCGTATTGACCGCGATGGTGACTTCCATGCCCGGGGCATTTTCCTGCCCCAGCACCCGCTCGATCAGTCCAATCGGCTGGTTGTGATGCGACGGGTACTCGGTGATTCTAACCAGCACGATATCGCCCGGACTTGCGTTGTGGCCAACTTCGCGGTTGAGCAGCACATCCTGCACCAGGCGTTTATCATCCGGCACCACGAATTCGATACCGCTCTCGCGGTAGTATCGCCCGACGAGGGTTTCGTGGGCGCGCTCAAGCACCGAGACAAGGGCGCCTTCGGCACGGTCTCGCTGCTTATCGACGCTGGTGATTTTGATCGCAACCTTGTCACCATTCATCAAGGTGCGCATTTGACGAGCCGGCAAGAAAATGTCTTTACCGCCTGATTCCGGTGTTACAAAACCAAAGCCATCGGCGTGCGACTGCACGTAACCTTTCTCGAGGTCCATGTGATCGAAACTCAGGTAACCGCCACGGCGATTGCGGAATAGCTGGCCATCGCGCACCATCGCCTGCAACCGCCGCCGCAGCGCTTCCAGTCTGGTTTCATCCTGATATCCCAGCGTTTCCGCAATATGCTCCTGTGGCAGCGGAACCTTCTGCGATTTAAGCAGTTCGAGCAGGTGCTCTCGGCTGGCTATCGGCTGGTCATACTTGGTTTGTTCACGCTTGTGGAAAGGGTCTTTGGGGGGTGTTCGAGATTTTCTGGGCATAGGTTATCCATCGCAAGAACGCGAGTATATAGAAACATTTGCCGAGCAACTAGTGCACTTCCTATATGATAATTGCGGGTTCAGTTAGCTTGTCGAGGTTCGCGGCAAGGCGCATCTCGCCGGTAAGGGTCACTCCCCTGCCAACAGGCGCAACGCATTCCGTGGGCATTGGCAAGGTAATGGCCCTTGGCTTCGCACTGCGCCTTGCTGCGAAACACCACGGGAACGCTGAATCCGTAATTATCATGTTGAAAGTGCACTGTCAGGTGGTGTATATTCCCGCGCCATGCCCAGGTGGCGGAATTGGTAGACGCGCTAGCTTCAGGTGCTAGTGACCGTATGGTCGTGGAGGTTCAAGTCCTCTCCTGGGCACCAACAGAGATATTATCAGCATGGTTTTACAGTGATGCGACGATCCAGTATTTACGCGGTTTTACTTGCGGCAATTTGTGGCATGCAGGTGGCATGTGCGACCTCATCAAACACGATCGACCCCTACGTGCAGAAATTGCAGTGGCTGGATGCGGCTGACCCCCAGGCAGATGCTAACCAGGCGGTTAAACAAAACGACTTACGTCTGCTCGGTTTGGCTACCCGTTCCGTCAATATCCCGGGCATCAAGCCGGAAGATACCTTGAAGTATGAAGAACAATGTGGTGTTCAATTGATTGAAGGTATTTCTGATGTTGTGCGCAGCGACGAGCACCTGCGCCTGATGCAGAAAGCCCGCAGCTATGCGCTCCAGTACAACGCTATCATCAAGATTCACTGTCAGCCGTAGCGACGATGTATCTTAACGACCGAAAGCACAGCGGTCATTAGCAAAAGCCACAGGACATCAACAGCGCCCGAACCTCCTCCGCTACGCGAAGCTGTGATGAAGTTTCCACCACATGAAGGCGCTGTCGTGCCAACCGTTCCACCGGTATTATAATAAGTCGCATTATCGCTGTCTGAGTATGAGGATGATGGCAAGGAGCCACTAATGACGAGATCGGCATCTGATATATCGTAGAATATGTTATCGCTGCATTTTGCCCTGAGTCGAGCGCGTGGATGTGACAAGCCTGGCATGGGGAAATCAATCAGTTGGCGTCCATCGTTTGGTGTTCCTACCTGCAGCGAATGCACTGAATATCGACTGTAGCTCGCATCGCTAAAAGTCAACAAATCTATATCTACGTTATTACAACTAACCGGAGCCTGTTTGGTGTTGGCTACATTCCACTCGACCAGCAAAAAGTTACTGGCATCGATTGTCTGCGGACTCGAGGAACTGGTAACTCTAAAAGGACCGGAGTTCGCGTCTACCGTAACTCTTACATCATCGGTAGCCTGGCCGCTGTTAAGGTCACGCGCCGTCATCCGGAAATCGAGATTTCGGGTCGTACAGGGCAATACTTCGGCGTCGTCAAATTCGCCGTTGAGCTGGGTACCCAGCGCCGGGAAATTACGGTGGGAATCTGCGCGAGGCTTATAACTTCTGAATAACGGGTTGTTGCCCAGGTCGGTTCCGAAACTGTTGGCATCGGTCGCGGTCCCGGTATTCATTTGATCCCACTGATACATCAGTGGGTCGGCGTCGAAGACTATACCTTTATCGAGCACAAAAGGTGTATTCAGAGGTATGGCCCTGTTCAATGCTGGTATTATGACAATTGGATCGGCATTAAAGGTTGGCGATTGTGTCGCACAAGCCAACAGGCCGGCGATATCGGTGAAAGCATTAATTTGCGATATGCTACCCGCATGAAAGGTGTCATCGCTGTTCAGCTGAAGATTCTCGACGCCGCATATGCCGGCATAGCCCATAATGGTCGAACCGCTGCCCGGTTCAAATGCAGATGTAGCAACCCGGTTTCCACCCCCACAGTTCGAAGTGCTGCCGTTAAAACTATGCTCGGCGCCAAATTGGTGACCTATTTCATGCGCAACATAATCTATGTAAAACGGGTCACCGTGTGGATTGCTGAGACCGGTAACTCCATGTGCCTTGCGAGTTCCGTCAGTGCCACTCGTATTGTCACAAACCGAACCTATCCTGGCGAGACCGCCGCCGCCTGTGCTAAACACGTGGCCGATATCATAATTCCCAACACCAACCACAGCGTTAATCCAGTTTGCATTTTGTTTAAACATCGCTCCCGGATTAAAATTAGAGAACAATACGTTGGCGCCATTGTCGATCAGTTGCTGATTATTTGTTACCAGCACCAGGCGTATTCCCAGATCCCGCTCGTAAATCTGGTTCACGCGATTGATTGCGGTGAATATAGCAGCCTGTGCCTGGTCTTCCGGTGAATCTGAGTTGGAGCCATCAAACACGGCAGAGACATACTCTTCCGTCGCCGATACCGCGAGGCGATATTCAAGCAGCATGCCTGGAACTCGCTGTGCAGCCTTGCTCTCGACATTTTGAGAGAATTCACGATCCTGGTTGAGCTGGTGAACACCACAGGAAAATGGCTGGCCAGGCTGTCCCGAGTTTCGATATTTCGATGAGTAGAAATTACCCTGGCTTGAGGAATAGTCGGGATCGATAAAGACCCTTCCGTCTGAAGTCTGCAGCATTCCACTGAAACCCCTGGCAGTGATGTCGACCCGGCCAGAAGCATACTCGTCATCGATTCCAAATACCTTGAAGGCCTTTATATCGGGATAATGCTGTGCCAGGCCATTCTCCATGATGGGAGATTCAATGATTTGAAACCAGGCCAGATCGCCATCCGGCATGGGCAGTTGAATTTGATGCGAGAAGTCACCTGAAGAGCGGTGTGGAACCTGTCCAAGCAAGTCGCGCAATGCGACATCGTCGGCGTTGAAATAACTGATCCCGGGTTCGGCACCTCTAGAGCGCGCCTGTTCCAGCGTCATATCCTGCCATATCTGCTGACCGGCATTTGCCGTCACTGAAGCGAGCAGCAAAAATATAGCGATTACGGTTGAAGCCTGTCCAGGCATTAAATCTCCAGAGCCTTTTGCCTGCGGTTCGACTTCTTAAGATCGAAGGCAAATGCAAAATTTTCCTGACTAATAGATTTTTAATTCAATATCTTATCGTACTTCTCTAAAGTATTGTGTCAACAGTTAACAGGTAATATATGTTCAAACTGAGAAACAGAACACACGATAAAATCCCGCTCTGGCAAAACTGCTGACCAACAAGGGCAGTCCGAACAATAGTCGTTTTTAGACCGTAGTGATGTGACTGGATTAACACTTCGCCCCGGCACATTGAAATGCGTAATCCAGACCTGTGATTCAGGCCGAACCCGGCAATCGCCAAAATGAAAAAATAAAGAGGCTACGAGGGATGGGGGACAATGTGGTGTTTAATCGATCGAGGACATATCCGGCGTTATAGGCTGCAACGAGAGCCTTCGCCTGATCGAGAAATCGCGCAGCTACGCGTCTAGTACAATGCTATCCTAAAGACTCTCTGTCAGCTCCGACCGGACGACGCAGCCAGTGCCTGACAACGGAAAGTCCTGCTAACAACAATAGCCAGATAAAACCAAACGAGCTGGCATCACCATTATTACTGCCGCCTGATGTACCACCACCAGTATTTATGATGGGGCAATCGGGCGCAGTGCCGGGGGTTGTCGCTGGGTTAGTCAAGGCAACAGGGATATCGTAAGTCGTAATCGCCGTTGTTCCCTGGATGTTTAGATCAGCGTTAGAAATATCGTAGAAAATATTGTTACTACATCGAACCCGAATACGGGAGACGGAGTTTGAGATATCCGGTAGCGTTACCTGCTCGCTACCGTCATTAGCAGTGAGGCCTCCGATGACCATAGATTGCACTGAATAGTCGGTTTTTGCCGGGTTGAAAGTCAGAAGCTCTATCACGACGTTAGGGCAACTGACCGGGGCGCTATTCGTTTTAGCCACCTCCCAATCAACCTTGACCGCACCCGAATTGGGCACAATATTGGTAGCTGATGCGTGTGAGGTAACTCGAAACGGCCCAGAACCCGTATCTGCAGTAACCCGTACATCGTCGGTACCCTGGCCACTGTTGCCATCGCGGACCGTAAGACGTAAATCAATGGTGCGGGAACTACAAAGTAAAACCTCGGAGTCATCGGATTCATTGTTCAGTTGAGTACTGAGTGCGGGGAAATTACGAAAAGATACTGTCCGCGGTGCGTAGCTTCTGAACAATGCATTGTCGCCCAGATCGGTACCGAAGGTGGTGCTGTTGGTTGCAAGACCAGCATCAAGCTGATCCCACTGGTAGGTGAGCGGATCGCTATCAACCAAATCCACGGCGGATGTATTGTCGAGTAAAAAAGGGGTATTAATCGGTATCGTCCTGTCGGCGGTCGGCGTCGCTATTGTCGGATCCGAATTACCATTAGCCACCTGGGTCGCACATGCGAATCCAGCGCCGCCCCATGCATAGGTATCGACCTGGTCAATACTTCCGGCATGGAATGTTGCTTCACTGAAATTTTGCAGATTTTCTGTAGCACAGATACCGGCGTAACCCATAATGGTCGATCCACTGCCAGGTTCGAAGGCGGTTGCCGCATTGCGATTGACGCAGCTACTGGTGGTACCGTTAAAAGAATGCTCTGCGCTAAACTGATGACCGACTTCATGGGCGACGAAATCTATATCAAAGACGTCCCCCGAAGGGTTGGGTAGACCGGTCACACCACGTGCTTTGAATGCATTATCACAAGTAACACCTAGATTAGCGACACCTCCTCCAAATGTGGACTGGCTGAACATATGCCCAATATCATAGGCAAGATTGCCGCCAGGTAGCCTGGTGTCGATCCAGTTGCTTACCTCTCCCAACAATGCGAATGCGTTTTCATTATCCAGCAGGCCAGACTCTACCTGCTCATAAATTTCCCCGGTAGTTCCGACCAGGATCAATCTGATGCCAAGATCGGATTCATATATGGTATTGACACGATTGACCGTCATCGTGATTGCGGACACCGTATCCAGCAGGGTCCCGCCAAAAAAGTTATAGTATTCAAGCGTCACCGCCACGGCAAAATTATATTCGAGCAAATTGCCCGGCGTTCGACTGGCGTAGCCACGATTCGAAATCGACGAATGATCCATCACGTCATGCGAGCCCTCTACCCCGCATTTGAACGTCTGCGCCGATGCACTGCTTTTAAAGCGGGACTTATATAGCCTGTTTTGTGAAGTAAAATCCTGCGGGTCGATAAAGACCCAGTCATTCGAAGTATGCACCAGCCCATGAAATCCTAGCGAGGTGATGCTGACCCGCCCGCTTGCATGGGGATCATCTATGCCAAATACCTTGAAGGTTTTCACCTCTGGCCAATGCGCTGTTTCTGTGGGAGCAATGATTGGAGACTCTACGACCGCGAACTGGGCGAGTTCGCCGTCAGGCATTGGCAGCTGGATGTAGTGCGAGCGGTCACCGGTGTTTTCGTGTGGCGCAAGCATTAATAAACTCTTCAACGCCTCGTAATCGCTTGTGAAATAACGAGTCGAGGAATCACTATTTCCCAGTGCCCGTTGTGCCGCCGTAGCATCCTGCCACAAATCCTGCGAGGCCTGTACTCCACCCGCAACCAGTAGCATTAATACTGCGGATAGATTTAATATGGTTCCGCGCATTTATTTTGACTCGTTTTGCACTAATTTAAGACCATAAAGCAGGCAAAAGCAAAATACTAGGCGTTAAAAGGATGATTTATGACAATGGTTTCAGCGCGGTCCGGGCCGGTAGACACGATATCGATTGGCACCTGGCAAATTTCCTCGATCTTTCTAAGATATGCGATCGCAGTCGCTGGCAATTCGTCCCATGATTTCAAGCCCACGGTCGACTCCTGCCAGCCCGGCATTTCGATGTATACCGGCTCGCAGGCTGCAAAATTCTCGGCCCCGGCCGGTGGGATCGTAGTTTCTTCGCCACGATAACGATAGGCGACGGCAAGTTTAAGTGATTCAAGCCCGTCGAGTACGTCTAGCTTGGTGATGCACAGGCCGGTCACGGAATTGATCCTTAAAGAACGCTTTAGCGCAACCAGGTCGAGCCAGCCACAACGGCGCTTGCGTCCCGTGGTCGCACCAAATTCATGCCCTTTCTCACCCATGTGCTGTCCGCAGGCGTCATCCAGCTCGGTCGGAAACGGACCCGCGCCAACCCGCGTGGTATAGGCTTTGACAATCCCCAGGATATACCCGAGATCACGCGGACCAACCCCCGAACCCGAAGCCGCACCACCCGCCGTCGTCGTGGACGAGGTCACATAGGGATAAGTCCCGTGATCGATGTCGAGCAGCGCGCCCTGCGCACCTTCGAACATGATTGCTGCATCCTGATCAATTAAATCATGCAAAATTGCCGTGACATCGCCTACCATGTCGCGCATTTGCTCGGCCTGGGCCATCGCCTGGTCGAGCAGTTGCTGATAATCGAGCGGCGCTACCTTGAAATAGTGTTCGAGTGCGAAATTATGATATTCAAGCACTTCCGCGAGACGTGCCGCAAAGTGTTGCTCACGCAGCATTTCACCCAGGCGGATACCCCGACGTGCAGCCTTGTCCTCGTAGCACGGGCCGATCCCGCGTCCCGTAGTCCCGATGGCTTTACTACCTCGCGCCTTTTCGCGCGCCTGATCGAGTGCCACGTGATAAGGCAAAATCAGTGGGCAGGATTCGCTGATCACAATGCGCTCGCGGGCAGGAATCCCACTCGCTTCGAGATGCGCCAGTTCCGCTAGCAAAGCTTCCGGTGACAACACAACGCCGTTACCGATCAGGCACTTTATATTCTCTCGCAGTATTCCCGACGGAATCAGGTGCAGCACCGTTTTTACGCCGTCGATGACCAGCGTGTGTCCGGCGTTGTGACCGCCTTGAAAACGCACTACCGCGCTCGCCTGGTCAGTCAGCAAGTCAACTATCTTGCCTTTGCCCTCGTCCCCCCACTGGGTACCGATTACAACAACTGTTTTTGCCATAAACTCGTCAAACCTCTTTAATCGTCCAGGTACCATTTGAATGCACCACCTGGCGATCACATTGCTGGTCCTCGGCGCTCGACTTTTCTCTAGTCAGATCGACGACGACTCGCTCACCATCACTGCGTAATTGCTGAACTAATTCAGTCAGTGCTTTATCATTCTGATCCGGTACCAGAATACCCGGGATAAATTGACCATTCGCAGGGCAAAGCTGGTACAGGTTCAATAAGTCAGCGCTAAACCCGGTCGCCGGCCTGGCATTGCCGAACACCTCGCCGACATCGTCATAACGTCCGCCGCGTGCAATTTCGTGGCCCTGGCCCGGTAAAAATGCCGCAAACACCAGCCCGGTGTGGTAACTATAACCGCGCAATTCTGCCAGGTCGCAATTTATCAGCGTATCGGGATATTTCTGTTGTAGTGATTGCACGACTTGATTCATGTGGTCGAGCGTGGCAGAGAGCTCATCCCCCGCGTCACCGTAAAGCTTGCGTGCTTCGTCGATTACCGAAATATCACCATTCAGCAGCGCCAGCTGGCAAAGTTGTTCACATAAACGATCGTTTAGCGGTAAATGTTGCAGATACGCCTGCAGGTCGGGTACAGATTTGCGTTGCAGCATATCGAACAACTGGATTTCCTGTTCGTGATCCAGTGAGGAATTCTTCACCAGGTTACGGAATACGCCGACATGGCCTATGTCAATCGATATATCGTGCAGTCCCACCGCATGCAGGGTAGCGACCATCAGGCTGACAACCTCGACGTCGGCACTGATCGAGTTACTGCCAAAGATTTCAACACCAATCTGCAATGGGGTTCGATTTGAAGTAAGACCATCGCCAATCGTATGCAGCAAGTGGCCGCAATAACACAATCGAGAAACCCGATGGTGGCGCGCATCATCGGCCAGCAGGTGTGCATCAATGCGGGCCACCTGTGGAGTCATATCCGAGCGCACGCCCATTTGTTTGCCCGATAGCTGATCGACCAGCGCGAATGTCCTGGTATCCAGTGAATGCGCGGTACCCGTGAGCAGCGAATCCCGGTATTCGATCATCGCCGGCATAACCAGGTCATAGCCCCAGGCATGAAACATCTGCAGGATCTCGTGGCGTAGCGACTCGACCGCTAGCGCATCCGGGGGCAGCGTCTCCTGTACCCCATCGGGCAACAACCAGCGTTTGTTGGACTTTTCAGCCAAGCTTATCCTCTTACCAGGTAAAGAAATAAAAGCCCGCCAATCATCAACACCAGGCCAACATTTCTCAGCATTCGTTCCGGCATGGCCGCCATCTGCTGAACCATATTCTTATAACCCCTTGGACTGACAAATGGTATCAAGCCTTCAAGAACCAGTACCAACGCCAATGCCGCCCAAAAATCAGCCCAATTCATATGCCTCTCACAAAAAACGGGCGCACTGTGCCGCCCGTTCTAATTGTATACCTGTCGTTGCTAAATTACGGTGATTTAGAGTCCTTGAAATACTTGAAGAAGTCGGAATCCGGGCTCAACAAGATCATATCCTGGTTATTACCAAAACTCACTTCATAGGCTTTCATACTGCGGTAAAAAGAGTAGAACTCCTTGTCCTGGTTGTACGAATCAGCATAAGTTTTGGCTGCCGTGGCATCGCCTTTACCACGAATCTCTTCCGATTTGCGGTAAGCCTCGGCCAGAATTTCCTCGCGCTGACGGTCAGCGTTGGCGCGAATCTGCTTGGCTTTCTCTTCACCACGTGAACGAAATTCCTTGGCCACGGTTTGCCGCTCGGTCGCCATTCGGCGATACACGTTGGTGCTGACGTTATCGGGTAATTCGACCTTTTTTACTCGCACATCGATCAATTCGATGCCGAGATCCCTGATCTTGATGCCGGCGTTATCGGTTACCACCTGCATGATCTCGGCGCGCTCACCGGAGATAACTTCACGCATGTTCTTCGATGCGATCTGACCCTTGAGCTCGTTATTGATAATCGACGCCATACGCGCGATCGCCTGACGTTCATCTCCAGCAGTAGCCGTGTAAAAGGTTTTGGGATCGACGATCTTCCATTTGGCGAATGAATTGACGATCACGTTTTTCTTCTCGGCGGTCAGGAAGCGTTCCGAAGGTGTATCCATGGTCAGAATACGGCTATCGAAT
The DNA here is from genome assembly GCA_964196225.1 of uncultured Gammaproteobacteria bacterium. GTDB lineage: Bacteria > Pseudomonadota > Gammaproteobacteria. The sequence continues at coordinate 24,855 of CAXMSP010000204.1, forward strand.
TTTCGCACGTTATTGATGATCGGTATCTGAAAATATATTCCGGGTTCGTAATCGGACTCGACGATTTCCCCAAGCTTGAACTTGATCGCAAGTTCACGTTCGTGCACGATAAACGTCGACATGGCGATAACCACGGCAACCGCTAGCAGTAATACAAAACCGAACTTGATGTTTTTCATTCTCGTGTCTCCCTGCTGCGGTTTCGGTTGACATTGCTCTTGAACTCATCGATCAGTGACTTCGTATCGGCGGCAGTCCCGCTCAATCCCTTCAACCCGTTCTTTCGTGCTGATGTACCCGACATTAGTTGATCGAGTGGCAGGAACATCAGGTTGTTACCATTTGGAATATCGATCATGACCTTGGGTGAGCGAAACATGACCGATTCGATGGTATCGAGGTAGAGGCGTTCACGGGTTACTTCGGGCGCCCGCTGATACTCGGCAAGTAGTTGATCGAAGCGGCTGGTTTCACCCTGCGCGGATTTGACCACGCGGGTTTTATAGGCCTCGGCCTGTTCCAGCAGACCCTGTCCTTCACCTCGCGATTTCGGCACGACATCGTTGCGGTAGGCGTTAGCCTCGTTGATGATGCGCTGCTCGTCTTCTCGCGCCTTGATAGCGTCTTCGAAGGCATCCTGCACTTCCTCGGGAGGCTGAGCCTCGTCCATGTTCACCGTGACGACGTTGATGCCGGTACGATAATTATCGAGAATTTGTTGCATGATTTCCTTGGTCGCACTACCAACCACCGCACGCCCCTCGGTTATGATCAAGTCCATGTCGTTATTGCCTACCACTTCACGGATTGCAGTCTCGGCGGTTTGCTGCAGGGTCAAATCAGGGTCGCGAATTTCAAACGCAAAATCCTGAGCATTCTTAACGTTGTACTGGATTTCGATACTCATGACGACAATATTCTCGTCACTGGTGAGCATCTTGGATTTGTTGCGTGCCGTCCTGATATCGGAAACGTTGATCTGTTCGACATCTTCTATCGGGTATGGAATATGCCAGTGCGGTCCCGCCTGGGTTATCACGGTTTTTGCTCCAAACCGAGTTTCGACCCCACGCCAGCCTTCATCGACGATGTAGATCCCGGTCAACCCCCATACCACCAGTAGCGCAACCGCGAAGAATCCGATAACTCCGCCGAGGTTACCGGGGCCGCTCGGGACCTTCGGAATCCGGCCCTTGCCGCCACCGCCAAGCAGTCCGCCGAACTTGTCTCGCAAATTTTTAAAAAGCTCGTCAAGGTCTGGTGGGCCGTCGTTATTACGTTGCCCCCAGGGATCCTTGTCTTTACCCGGTTCATTCCAGGGCATATTTAACTCCGAATACAGAAATATTAATTAGTGGGTCGCGAATATACAAAGCCTGCGGATTGTAATGGCTATTATGCGGCTCCTGCAAGCGCATCTGCCAGTATTTCGAATCGATCCGACGAAATATCAAATCTGTTCAACAATCGTTTAAATAATGCGGGCGTAACACTCAGTTTCAAGTCAATGTCGCCATTATTTTCATAATTTTCGGATTCAATTGCCCCGGCCTCGTATAGATAGGCCCTGATCTGGCCTTCGCTGGCATTTAAAATCAGCCGATAAGATGTTGTCTGTTCGCAAAACCGAATGCGTAAAACCTCGAGTAACTCGTCAAATCCAGACCTGCTTACCGCTGAAAGCCAGATGCGCCAGGCTTTATCCTCATCGTCCAGGTCGATGCGTGCGTCAAATCCAGTGATATCGATTTTGTTGTAAATTAACAACTGGGGAACCTCTGCCGCACCGACCTCGTGCAGAACCCTGTTAACGGCCTCGATTTTCTCCTGGCGGTTGTCATCGGAGCTATCGACGACATGCAATATCAGGTCAGCTTCACGAGTCTCCACCAGGGTGGCGCGAAACGCCGCGACCAGGTCATGCGGCAAATGCCGGATAAAACCTACCGTGTCGGCAAGAATCACTTCCGTTTGTGCGGATAACTGCAGTTTTCTCAGGGTCGGGTCAAGCGTTGCAAAAAGCTGGTCTGCTGCGTAAACCGACGCTTCGGTGAGCGCGTTGAACAGGGTTGACTTACCCGCATTGGTATATCCAACCAATGCGATTGTCGGCACCTTGGCTTTGGTTCGCGCCTGTCGGCTTTGCTCTCGCTGGCGCGCTACCTTGCCGAGGCGGTTGTTTAAATACTTGATACGTTTACCCAGCAGGCGACGATCGGTTTCGAGCTGGGTTTCCCCGGGTCCGCGTAAACCGATACCCCCTTTCTGTCTTTCAAGATGAGTCCAACCACGCACCAGCCGCGTCGACAGGTGCTTCAGCTGTGCCAATTCAACCTGGAGTTTGCCTTCAAATGACTGTGCACGCTGCGCGAAAATATCAAGGATCAAACCGGTACGGTCGAGCACCCGGCACTGCAGCGTTAGTTCGAGATTTCTTTCCTGGGATGGCGAGAGCGCGTGATTAAACAGCACCACGTCGACCTCTAGCGCGGCAACCCGGGCCGCGATTTCTTCAAGTTTGCCTTTGCCTATAAAAGTTTTTGCAGATGGTTGTGCGCGACTGCCGATAACAAGTTCGACATCAACGACATCGGCAGAACGAACCAGTTCGATGAATTCAGCCAAGTCATCCTGATCCGGCTGATGCGGAAAATTTATATGAACCAGAAGCGCTCGTTCACCACCACGCGGCCGCTCAAATTCGAACAACGAGATCTCCGCCGTCGATCATAATCTAGCGATTGCCCGCTTCTTCTTCAACTTCATCTTCTTTATGAGGGTGATCGACATGAACATTACGTGCCGGGACGATGGTCGATATTGCGTGCTTGTATACCATTTGGCTGACATTATTCTTGAGTAACACTACAAATTGATCAAAGGATTCAATTTGACCTTGAAGCTTGATTCCATTTACCAGGAATATCGATACCGGGACATGCTCTTTTCGCAAAGCGTTCAGGTAGGGTTCTTGAAGCATCTGCCCTTTTGACATAATTAGTACTCCTTAAAATTTATTATTGTAATTCTAATGCGGTAGCCCAATGGCAACCTCGATATAGAGTTTATGATTCCATTCCCGTGAAAATGTTCCAGTCAAAGCCCCGAAAACGCGGCTTCGACTAGTCTAAATATAGCATCTTTACGGTAATTCAAGCAATCGAATGCCTTTTCGTCGCCTTGTTTGCGCAACCACGTAATCTGCCGTTTTGCCAACTGGCGTGTCGCAGCGACCCCTTTATCGATCATTTGTTGGTGAGTCAGCTCGTCATCGAGATACTGCCATATCTGGCGATATCCGACGCATCTCATAGACGGTAATGACAGATTCAGGTCGTTGCACGCCTTGAGGAGCGTGACTTCTTCGACAAATCCCTGTTCAAGCATGCCGAGGAACCGGGTTTCGATACGTTGATGAAGGCTGGCACGATCATTTGCCGCCAGTATTATTTTTTCGATCTTGCCATCGAAGCCAACTGATGCATTTTGCTGCAGCTCAGAAAGGGATTTTCCGGACAACTCGTAAACTTCTAACGCGCGCTGAATGCGTTGCGTATCGGTCGGCCTGATGCGATTCGCGCTGACCGGGTCAACCTCGACCAACCTGTCATGCATTGCCTGCCAACCGATTTGCTGTGCCTCGTGGTTCAGGCGCTGGCGAATTATTGCATCAGCTTCTGGCAAGCGGTTAAGTCCCTGCTCGAAGGCATGACAATACATCATGGTACCCCCAACCAGCAGCGGTATCCTGCCACGCGCACTGACTTCCCTTACCAACCCTCGGCTTTGCTGCAGGAAATCCCAGACCGAATACGGCTCTACCGGATCGATAATATCGACAAGATGATGCGGCACCGAATCGAGGACTTCACGGCCTGGTTTGGCAGTACCGATATCCATTCCTCGATAAATCAGCGCCGAATCAACGCTGATGATTTCAACCGGGAAATGACTGCTTATTTCAAGCGCGAGGTCGGTTTTGCCGGTGGCCGTTGCCCCCATTAGCAGGATGACTTTCGGGCCGGGCATGTTACTGTCCGCGCAAGAACAGCTTATCGAGTTGCTCCAGGCTTAGCTGCTTCCAGGTCGGCCTGCCGTGATTGCACTGCCCACTGCGTTCAGTATGTTCGATATCGCGCAGCAAGGCATTCATTTCCTCGAGCGAAAGCAGTCGATTAGCGCGCACTGACGCGTGACAGGCCATGGTCGAAAGCATCTCGTTTTGAAACTCCTCGATGCGCATAGAACTGCCGTGTTCGGTCAGGTCAGCAAGCACGTCACGCAGCAATTGTTCGCTGTCCGCATTTTTGAGTAATGCCGGGATAGCGCGCACGCGAATCTGCTCGGGACCGAGACGCTCAGCGTTAAAACCGAGATGATTGAAAAATTCCGCGTGCTGTTCGACCAGCTCCGCTTCCGCCTGACTGACATTGAACGCCAGGGGGACCAGCAACGGCTGTGCAATAACGTTCTCGTCTGCTGCATTTTGTTTCATGCGCTCGTAAACGATTCGCTCGTGGGCCGCATGCATATCAACGATAATCAATCCATCGCTGTTTTCCGCCAGAATATAGATGCCTTTTAGCTGTGCAACCGCGAAACCGAGGGGAGGAATCTGGTGTTGTTGTACGTTGCTCTCGGCCGGCTGAGAGTCGGGATTCAACAGGGCCGCATAGGATTGCATCTGCTCGCGCACATTACCCGAGCGATCACCGCTTCTATATTGGCTCAAGTTGAGGCCGGACTGGCCAGGTTCACTTATCGCAATGCTATCGGCAAGAGCGAATCCGGGAGACTCGATTTGCTGCTCGGGCTGCACCTCACCGAGCGCCTGGTGCAGGCTGCGAAACAGGAAATCATGAACCGCGCGTGAGTTGCGAAAGCGCACTTCATGTTTCTGCGGGTGCACGTTGACGTCCAGTTCACGCGCATCCATCGTCAGCGACAACACGTAGGCCGGATGCCGACCATGAAACAGTACATCCTGGTAGGCCTGGCGCACCGCATGATTGACCAGCTTGTCCTTTACCATGCGCTGGTTTACGAAAAAATACTGCATGTCGGCCTGGCTGCGATTGAATGTCGGTAACGCGACCCAACCCTGCAAGCGCAGGTTATCGGTAGCGATGTCGATTTCTACCAGACTCTCGGCGAAAGACTTCCCACATAGGGAAGCGAGCCTGCGACGTTGCTCGTCAATATTTTGCACCGAAGGTAGTTGATAAACTACTTTTTGATTGTGAATGAGCTTGAAAGCAACAGCGGGGTGGCTTAACGCCAGGTTTTTAAACAGGGTTTCAATATGACGATATTCAGTTTGCTCGGTGCGCAGAAACTTTTTACGAGCCGGCACATTATAAAACAGCTCCAGCACTTCGACCTGGGTACCCTGCGGCAACGGATCGGGTGCCGGTTCCGCGTCTGCGCGCGCCTGCAGCTTCCAGCCTGTCTCGGCCTCCTGCAAATGAGAGGCCAGGCTCAAACGCGACACTGACGCAATGCTGGGCAAGGCCTCGCCGCGAAATCCGAGCGAAGCGATGCTTTCCAGATCTTGCAGACTGCTTATCTTGCTGGTGGCATGGCGCGACAGGGCACTCGCGAGTTGCTCGCGATCAATACCGCAACCATCATCGGTGACCCGAATCATTCTGGTACCGCCCGCATCGACTTCGATGGTGATTGCACCGGCACCCGCATCAAGGCTGTTTTCGACTAATTCTTTGACCACCGAAGCCGGGCGTTCTACCACTTCGCCAGCAGCAATCTGGTTAATCAGGTGAGACGGTAGGGTATGGATCTGCGGCAATGCGATGTCAGGCTACCAGCCGTGATTCCAGCTTCTCCTGGTCACGCGTGAACAAGCGTATTCCCTCGGCCAGCTTTTCGGTCGCCATGGCATCTTCGTTCATCATCCAACGAAAGGCCTTTTCATCCAGGCTGAGTTTCTCCGCGACATCACCGGCCCGGCCAGGCTCCAGTTTACGTTCCAATCGAGTTTCGTCCTCGGCCAATGCCTGCATTAAATGGGGACTGATGGTCAGGCGATCGCAACCAGCGAGCTGTTCAATTTCACCAGTGTTACGAAAACTGGCACCCATCACCACGGTTTCATATCCATGATGCTTGTAATAGTTATAAATCTGACTGACCGAATGCACACCCGGATCCTGCTCGGCTGGAATCGAGGTCTGCCCGATCGACGCCAGGTGCCAGTCAAGAATTCGACCGACAAACGGTGACACCAGGAATACACCACTCTCGGCACAGGCTACAGCCTGGATAAAACTGAATAAAAGAGTCAGGTTACAGTTAATCCCATCGGCTTCGAGTTCGCGCGCTGCCTGGATACCTTCCCAGGTTGAGGCAATCTTTATCAGGACCCGGTTACGATTGCTACCGCGACTTTCGTACAGATCGATAATGCGATGAGCACGCGCAATGGTGGCATCGCAATCAAATGAGAGGCGCGCGTCGACCTCGGTCGAAACCCTGCCGGGCACACTCTTCTGGATCTCGAGCCCGATACTGACGGCCAGGTAGTCACCGGCAGCGGCGGCACGCGAAGCCGGGCTGCCTCCCTGCCCATGCCCCCAACGCTGCGCCTCCTCCAGCAAAGGTTGATAACGCGGCAAGTCGGCCGCTTTCAGCAGTAATGAAGGATTGGTCGTGGCGTCCTGGGGCTGGTACTGGATGATCGCGTCCAGGTCACCGGTATCGGCCACCACCTGCGTCATGGATTTCAGTTGCTCGAGTTTGTTCATTGAGGGATGCTTAAGTACTATAGGTCTGGAGTCGAATTGGAGTCAGAGAATACCAGAAAAACTGGTCGCGGATTGCGAAAATTCACAATGAATGAAGTGGTCTCCATTGTCCTTGTGCTGTTCAGCATTTATTTACTAATTGCTGCTTATCTGTACATTTATCAGCGCAGGCTGATCTATCATCCAGTGCCTGTCGATCCCGTTTTTTCAGCCGATGAAATCAGCTTCGATAACAACGGAACCAGGCTCCATGGCTGGATTTTGAATCCAGACAAACCCAGGGCAGTGATTTACTTCGGCGGTAACTCTGAACTGATTACGCATCGCCAGGCGTATTTTGAAGACGTGTTCAATGATTACAGCGTTTACCTGGTTAACTACCGCGGTTACGGCAAAAGCCAGGGTAATCCCAGTGAAATCGGGTTATTTTCTGATGCGCTGGCGATCTACGACCAGCTGATTAAACGCCACGATTCGATTATTGCCTACGGGCGCAGTCTTGGCAGTGGCATCGCCGTTTACCTGGCCGCCAGTCGTCGGCTGGATAAACTGATCTTGCTGACCCCTTATGACAGCATCGCCGAAGTCGGACAAAAGTTATATCCATTGTTCCCGGTACGTTACCTTATCAAGGATCGCTTTGACTCGGCTTCAAGAGCGGGTGATATCGAAATTCCAGTACTGATTGCCAGTGCTGAAAACGATCGCGAGATTGGGTTACCGCATACCCTGACTCTGAAGCAAAGCTTTAATCGAACCCGGGTTGAATATCAGATGATCGCGGGCGCTGCCCACAATGACGTTATCGACTTCCCTGACTACCGGGCCACGGTGCAAAAATTTATTTCAGAATAACTGCCTAGGACTGGCGGTTCTTGAGATGGTTTTTGATTCCGGAGAATACTGCTTTGGCGAGTTTGTGCTGATGTTTCGGATTACGTAATTTCTTTTCTTCGCTCGGATTTGACAGAAACGCGGTTTCAATCAGAATCGAGGGCATGTCGGGCGCTTTCAAAACCGCGAAACCAGCCTGCTGCACTTTTTTATTATTCAGCCTGGAAACTTTGCCAATGTGACTAAGTACGTCTGATCCAAGTTCCAGGCTATCCTGGATTGTTGCGGTTTGTGACAGGTCCAGCAACACGGATGCGATCAGATCGTCCTTGTCGTCGAGACTGATCCCGCCGATAAGGTCGGATGAATTCTCCTTTTTGGCGATCCAGCGTGCTGCCTCCGAACTCGCACCTCGCAAGGAAAGTGCATAAACCGAGGCTCCTTTGACATTCGATTTATGGAACGAATCGGCATGTAACGAGATAAAGATATCCGCTTCTGCTTCACGCGCCTTTTTTACACGATTGCGCAAGGTAACAAAGCGGTCCGCATCACGCGTCAATATCGCCCGATATCCGGACTCACGATTGATTAAGGTTTTCATTTTCTTTGCTACGGAAAGCGCAATATCTTTTTCGCGCGTACCCTTCTTGCCAATTGCACCAGGATCACGACCCCCGTGACCGGGATCGAGCGCAATTACGAATTGTTTCTTACGCTGGGTGCGTTTTTCCTGACTGGTCTTGATTGGGGTTGGACTGAGATTGGTGGCATGGAGATCCACCACAAGTCGATAACCAGATTTGCCGTCAGGTTTAAGTGCAAAACTGCGCGGGCGAGCTTTACTCTCCAGATCGATAACAACGCGCAGACGTCCGCCGTTTTTACTCGCAGAACGAATTCCACTCATCAGGCTCGTATGGCTGGTGCTGATATCAATTGCATCGCTCCTGCGGGTATCGTTTAAATCCACGACCACACGAGGCGGATCAGACAGGGTAAATAAATTATGCTCGAAGTCGCCGGTAAGATCGAAAACTACGCGGGTATGATCTTCTGCAGATTGCGAAATACGGATGCTGGTAAGGGTTCTGGTGGACCTGGCGAATACCGGTTTAGCGCCTGTTAGCAGGGCAAACGAGAGCCCGTAACGAGAAACCCGCTTTAAAAAAAGACGCCTGGCAGTCGAGATTGAACCCATGTTTCCTGTTTTTAACCTATACCTGATTGCGTTTATAGTAAATTTGGGCCAAGAAATCAATACTATTTCTATATTTATTAACAAGATAGTGAAACTTTTTAAAAAATAAATGAAGATTTTCGGGAAGTTGGCTAGATCAGTCTAGTTACCAGGTGCTGACCCCATTCACTTTCTGGAAACAAGGTTAGGCACCGCCCGTGAGGATCGTACTCCAGTTTGATTTCGAGATCGATAGCATTTATGTACCCCTCGGCCCGCTCGGGCCATTCGATAAAACACAAGGTTTGCTGGTCGAGGTAATCACGATACCCAAGATATTCGAGTTCTTCAGGGTCGCCCAGACGATACAAGTCGAAGTGCGCGACCGCGAAATCGTTGAAGGGATAGTACTCAACCAACGTGTAAGTCGGGCTGCGAACTCCGCCGACAACGTCCCTTGACTGCAACGCGCCGCGCACCAGAGTCGTCTTGCCGACGCCAAGCTCACCACTCAAGGTGATGACACCACCATGCTCGCAGGCGCCTATCAGGCTGGCGCCAAAGGCACGCATCTGGTTTTCATCCTGGATCAACAAAATCGGGCTAGCTCGTATTACGCAAACGTTTGACGACCGCGGGTATGTGCTTGATGATATCGCTTGCGACCAGGCCGATCTGGTCATGTTTCCGGCGGTATGACTCAGCACTCAAAGCGTGGATAAAAACTGCCGTTTTTGCGGCTTCGAAAGGTGTCAGACCCTGCCCCATCATGGCCGCGATAATACCGCTCAGCACATCGCCCATACCAGCACTTGCCATGCCCGCGTTGCCATGCGTATTAAGCGCCGTCACTTTTCCCTGCTCGGCGATGAGGGTTCCGGAGCCTTTCAACACGCAAGTTGTTGAAAACGTCTTCGACAGGCGATCGCAGGCCTTTAGCCGATCCGACTGTACCTCGGCTGAGTCAATCGATAATAATGCTGCCGCCTCGCCGGGATGTGGAGTAATGACCACCTGCTTAGATTTTAATGATTGCACGAAGTCGGCACTGAGTGCTCCGGCATCGACCACTATGGGCAGAGATACCTGCTGCAACAAGTGCAGACAATGGGTCGCTGCATCGCTGACACCGAGCCCCGGGCCAACGACAACGATACTTGCGTCGGAAAGCCTGGATTCCATAGCATCCCAGCCTAAAACCATAATCTCCGGAAAAGACGCCAGGTTATTGCGGCAATCCGGGTGCACCAGCGCGGTAACCAGACCGGCCCCACTGCGCAAAGCAGCCTGTGCCGACAATGCAACCGCCCCGCTCATACCCTGATCACCTCCGATAATAAGCAGGTTACCGTAATGATTTTTATGCGTATTCTTCTTCCGCAGAGCCGGCAACTGGCAGGACTCGATGACATCCAGGGCAGCAGGGACACTTTGCCTGGCACGGTTCGATACCCCGAGATCCTCGTAGATCAATTCACCGCAGTAGTCCGGCCCGTCGGCGAGGTACTGGCCGGTTTTGGCGCCTATAAAAGTAACCGTCAATTGAGCTTCGACTGCAACCGGTTGTGGATTACCGGTCAGTCCGTTCAGTCCGGAGGGGATATCGATAGCAATCCGCGGGACTTCGCAGCGGTTGATCGCCGCTATCAAGTCCTGCCAATGGCCGTCCAGTTCACGCTGCAAGCCAATACCGAGCAAACCGTCAACAATGACTTCCCCGCTTAGCTCCTGCCCGTCCCAGGCTTCAAACTCACCCCCGGCCTGTTCCCATTGTTCTTTAAAATAACGAGATGTATCTGATTGTCGCGATAAGTCACCCTGGATCAGTAACTGCACATCGACTCCTTCGCGACGCGCGCTCAGCGCGACCACGAAAGCATCACCACCGTTATTTCCGGCACCGGCGAACACGGTTATCACGGACACCTGGGACCAGCGTTCAGCTATTGCCTGCCAGACTCGACGTCCTGCGCGTTGCATGAGTTCGATCTCGGCAAACCCGTCCTGCTCGACCGCAGCTTTATCTAGCTGATAAACCTTATCGGGAGTAAAAAGTAACATCCTTAATTTATACCCCAGCATTGGAGGCAATACTACCGTCTTCGTAGAATTTAATGCGTCGCGATATCGCTGGCTTATAGCGGTTTTAAAACAAAGCATCAGTTGTGCTTTGTTATACTCCCCACCAAACCATGTACGGATCGAGTTTATGTCTATTGCGAGCACCAGCTTTCATGCCAAATCGGACCAGGAGTTACGCTCCCGGGTAAAGCTGTTGGGCAAACTGGTTGGCAACGTGTTGCTCAAACATGAAAGTGCCGATGTTTTTCACGCGGTCGAGTCGCTGCGCACCGGTTTCATTCAATTACGCAAGCGAAATAGCGAACCCCGCAGAAAAACATTGATGAAGCTGATTGCAGGACTCAGCCCTTACGTTATCAGCCAGGTGATCCGGGCATTCACGCTTTATTTCAATCTCGTCAATATTGCAGAGGAAGATTACCTGCATCGTTTGAGGCGTGTATCGGTGCAGAAACACGGGCACGCAGCCTGGGTAGGTTCGTTCTTTCATACGTTTGCGGAGTTCAAGGACCAGGGCACCAGCATCGAAGACCTGCAGACCCTGTTCGAAACCCTCCTCTACAAGCCGGTTTTTACGGCGCATCCGACCGAGTCGCGACGACGCACGGTAATGCATCACCAGCGCGAGGTATTTATCATCATCGACCGGCTCACCGATCCTCGCCTCAGTCAGTTCGAGCGCGACGACCTGGTCGATGCGTTACAACTTCAAATTGAAACACTGTGGCTGACCAACGAAGTTCGCAGCAACAAGCCAAGTGTTACCGACGAAATCAAGATGGGCCTGCATTATTTTCAACGCAGCCTGTTCGAAGCAGTCAAAATTGATTATCGGCATCTCGAGCGCGCCATAGTAAACACCTACGGTGAAGACGAATATGGTAACCCGGTGATAAGCGTTCCCAGTTTCATCGAATTTGGATCCTGGATCGGGGGCGACCGCGATGGTAATCCCTTCGTTACCCCGCAAGTCACACGCAACGCGTTGCGCATGCAGGCCGAAGAAATTCTGAGTGAGCACGTGCGTTTAATCTATCGGCTCACCCAGGTATTAACCATGTCAACCCGGTGGTTCAAACCGAACGCGGAATTTTTACACAGGTTGAGCCTTGACGAGGCCATGGGCGTTAAGTCTTTTGATCAAAGACGCGATCAGTTCGAAGACGAAGTGTATCGACGCAAACTTTATCACATGCACCATCGACTCAAGAAAAACCTGGCGGTGATTCGTAACCAGATGCGGGACGTGGACACACCGAACGCCGACCAGGCCTACCAGGACGTGCAGGACTATCTGGATGATCTTTACTCGATACGTGATTCCCTTATCAGTCATGGCGACTTTGCGGCAGCCAACGGCGACCTCAAAGACGTGATTCGAATCACCGAGACCTTCGGCTTTCACCTGGTATCCCTCGATGTGCGCCAGGAATCTTCACGACATACACAGGCGGTCGCAGAAATTTTGCACCTGGCCGACAGTACTAACTACGAACAACTCGATGAGAGCCAGCGCCTCGCCCTACTGGCAAAACTCATTAATACCGGCAAAACACCAAAGTTCGATAAAAGTCAGCTCGACGATGGTAATCATCAGACGCTGGCGGTATTTGAAACCATTCGTGATATGCGCACACAGATCGGTCAGCGCTGCATCGGCAGTTATGTCATCTCGATGACGCACAGTGCCAGTCACATCATGGAAGTGATGTATCTCGCATTTATAGCCGGACTGTCAGGCAGACAGGGCGATGAATACAACTGCAGTCTCGAAATTGCACCCTTGTTCGAGACCATCGATGATCTCGACCATATCGATGTAGTACTGGATAACTTATTACAAAATGAAGTTTACAAGAAACTGCTGCTGCGTACTGGCGGCACGCAGGAAGTGATGCTGGGATATTCCGATTCCTGCAAGGATGGTGGAATAATGTCCGCCGCCTGGGGACTTTACCAGGCACAGCAAAAGGTGGTTCAGATCACCTCTCGCCATAACGTGAAATGCCGCATCTTTCATGGTCGTGGCGGTACCATAACTCGCGGTGGCGGACCGACACATGATGCCATCATGTCGCAGCCACCGCGCACGGTACTCGGTCAAATCAAGTTCACCGAACAGGGCGAAGTCCTGTCGCATAAGTATGGAAATGCAGAAACCGCAAACTACGAACTGGCGATGGGTATCACCGGTCTCATGAAGGCGAGCCTCGGATCACGACAGCAAGACGAAGCGAACTACGATCAGTATCACCCCGTAATGCAGCAGTTGGCTGATTTTTCGGAACAGTATTATCGGCAATTAACGGATAATACCGATCGGTTCTTCGAGTATTTCTACGAAACCACCCCGGTTAGCGAAATCGGTTTGATGAATATCGGCTCGCGCCCGGCGCATCGGCGCAAGGGAGACCTCTCGAAATCATCGGTGCGTGCGATTCCGTGGGTTTTCGGCTGGAGCATGTCACGCACCATGATGCCCGCATGGTACGGGGTTGGTTATGCGATTGAAAAATGGTCGGAAGGAAAACCCGCCAGGATAAAACAGCTGCGCGCAATGAATCGGCATTGGCCTTTCTTCGCCGCAATGATCAGTAACCTGCAGATGTCGCTTTACAAATCCGATATGCGTATCGCGATGGAATACAGCAAGCTTTGTGACGATCGAAAATTTGCTGACTCGATTTTTAACACACTCAGGCAGGAGAACAAGCGCAGCATCGATTCAGTGTTGCAGGTTGCCAACTTGAAAAAACTGCTGGCTAACGACTCGGTACTTACACTGTCACTGTCGAGACGCGACCCCTATCTTGATCCGCTTGCATTTTTACAGATCGATGTGCTGAAGAAGTATCGCGATGAAACTCAGTCGAAGGCAGATCGGATGCAATGGCAGGCAGCGTTATTGAGCTCCATCAATGGCATTGCTGCCGGCTTGCGCAACACTGGATAACTCGCCAGCGAAATATCTGTTGCCAGTTCGGCCTGGCCCGTTACCATTAGATTTGCAGCAACCCGGATTAATCCAAACTCCGGGCCTCTCTAGATGAAATGATCGATTACGCATCAATGGTATTCAACAACAAACCGCAGACAACGGAGTAACCATACATGAAACTGGTGAGTTATAAGTCGTCGGGAGAACAGATCCATCTCGGTGCACTTAAAGGCAATCATATCGTCAACCTGCATCATGCGAGCGCTGGTGAACTACCGGACAATATGCTTGAATTTCTTAAGGCTGGCGAAGTTGCCATGCAAACTGCAAGGGAGGTACTGGCAAAAGCAGACGATGGCATCAGGGCCGATTCCGTAAAGTTACTCTCACCGGTGACTAATCCCAGCAAGGTTATCGCAATCGGCCTGAACTACATGGATCATATTCGCGAGGCTGACATCGGAGTTCCTGAACTGGCAACCATGTTTTGCAAGTACCCCTCCGCCATCATTGGCACCGACGCAGATATCCACTGGTCGAGGGGACTCACGCAACAGGTCGATTACGAAGCCGAGCTAGCCGTAGTCATCGGCAAGGAAGCTAAAGATGTCAGTGAAGCAAACGCTTACGACTACATCGCCGGATACATGAACTGCAACGATGTCAGCGCCCGTGATCTGCAATTTCGCCCTGGCGATCAGTGGTTACGTGGAAAATGCCTCGACAGTTTTTGCCCACTTGGGCCCTATCTCGTTACCAGCGACGAAATTGATGATCCGCACAAACGGTCCATTAAATGCAAATTAAATGGACAGCTCATGCAGGATTCGAACACGCGCGAAATGATCTACCGGGTCCCCTACCTGATCCAATACCTGAGCGAAGCATTTACCCTGTTACCGGGCGACGTTATTGCTACCGGTACCCCGCATGGCGTCGGTGCGTTTCGCGATCCGCCGATCTGGCTTGGTAACGGCGATGTTGTTACTGTAGAAATCGAAGGTCTGGGTGTCCTCACCAATCGCTGCGTCGCTAGCAAATGAAACCAGACGGCTGAGCCGGCTGGCCTTGCTATCTCGGCAAATCCCCCCAAATTCTGTCGACCAGAGAACGACACACCAACCAGTTATTGACTTGTTTACAATAGCAATCCTGCCCGGAAAGCGCATAATGTCTGAAAACTTTTCAAAAAGCAGGGGGAGACAATGAAAATTCATGACAATATTCTGGGCACAATTGGCAATACGCCGGTCGTAAAAATTAACCGGCTTGCCCCCGCCAATGTAAATTTATTCGTAAAAATAGAATCCTTCAATCCAATGGCCTCGGTGAAAGACCGTCTCGCATTGGGAATTATCGAGGATGCCGAAAAATCTGGTGCCCTGAAACCCGGGCAAACGGTGATCGAAGCGACCAGCGGAAATACCGGCATTGGCCTTGCGATGGTTTGTGCGCAGAAAGGTTACCCACTGGTGGTGACCATGGCAGAGAGTTTCAGTGTCGAACGCCGCAAGCTGATGCGCTTCCTGGGTGCCAGGGTGGTACTGACACCGGCGCCACTTAAAGGCAGCGGCATGGTTAAAAAAGCCCAGGAACTAGCGCTGCAGCATGGCTGGTTTTTAACCCGACAATTCGAAAACGAATCCAATGCCGACATACATTCCCGAACGACCGCACCAGAGATTCTCGAAGCTTTCGATGGTATATCACTCGACTACTGGGTTACCGGGTATGGAACCGGGGGTACACTCAAAGGTGTCGCTCGAGTACTCAAGGAAAAAAGTCCGTCAACCAGGATAATTGTATGCGAGCCCGAAATTGCTCCTTTATTGACCGATGGCATCGAACAGAAACGAAACGACGATGGCTCTCCGGCCGAAAGCCACCCGAGTTTCAGTCCTCACCCGATGCAGGGCTGGACTCCCGATTTCATCCCCAAGCTGACCAGTGACGCAATGGCGGCCGAAAATACGGATCAAATACTGACCGTAGCCAATCCGAGAGCCATGGAATGTTCGCAAAATCTGGCGCAGCAGGAAGGTATTTTTGTCGGTATCAGTGCCGGCGCGACCTTTGCCGCGGGACTGAAGGTGGCGGAGTCCGCAGCAGAGGGCTCAAATATCCTTTGTATGCTGCCGGATACAGGCGAACGCTATCTCAGTACGCCGCTATTCGAAGGCGTCGAGGTCGAGATGTCCGAAGCAGAGCGCGAATTGTCAGCATCGACACCGAGCTGCCAGTTCTAACAAAGCGAATCTCAACCGGTCGAAAAAACGGTTTCCATGCCGCGCTCCGGTGCGCCCGGCACCAGCTGCGACAACAGTAGTGAGGCAAATGCAATCACGGCGCCGATGATGAACACCAGCGAAGGTGATACCACCCACAGCAACCCTAGCGCGAATGGCAGTACTACCGCGGCTATATGATTGATCGTAAACGAAACCCCGGCAGTCGAGGCCATATCTGCTGGATCAGCGATTTTCTTCAGGTAACTCTTAAGCGCGATCGCCATCGCGAAAAAAACGTGGTCAACAATATAAAGCATGGCTGCGATCCAGGCGACTTCGGCAAATGCGTAGGCGGTAAAAATTATTACCAGACCAGCATACTCAAGCGTCAGGGTGCGCTTCTCACCCCAGTAACTCACCAGTCGACCGATACGAGGCGCCAGGTAAATCGTCAATACACCATTGACCAGAAACAGTAGCGTCATCTGCCCGATCGTGAAACCGAATTTCTCGACCATCAGAAAACCGGCAAAAACCACAAAAATCTGCCGGCGCGCACCGGACAGAAAAATCAGCAGGTAATAAAGCCAGTAGCGCTTACGCAGCACCATATGCTTGTGTTGTTCCGCTTCACCTTTGAAGTGCGGGCAACCGAAATACATCACCCAGGCGATCATTATCGTAACGCAGCCGAACAACAGGTACACCCACAGGTAATCGAGGGCAAGCCATTCGGCCAGGAGGTAAATGGCCGCAAATACCGCGAGCCCGGTAAACGCGCCGACCGCAATTTGTCGACCGAGCACCTGCGGCAGACGCTCGCGGCTGATCAGTTGCAGTGACAGAGATTGCGAAATGGTTTCCGCATAGTGGAATCCCACCGACATCAGCACCGTGGTGAAATAAAGACCCATCACCGAGGGCAGCATGCCGGTAATCGCGGTGCCAATACCTAACGCCAGCAGCGACACGAAAGCGATGGTTTGCTCGCGCATCAGGAGCAACAGGAATACCACTCCGAAGGCCAGAAAACCGGGCACCTCACGCAGGCTTTGCATGATGCCGATTTCGATTCCGCTAAAACCCACCTGCTCGACTGCAAAGTTATTAATCAGTGCC
This sequence comes from uncultured Gammaproteobacteria bacterium, assembly GCA_964196225.1. GTDB lineage: Bacteria > Pseudomonadota > Gammaproteobacteria. The sequence continues at coordinate 41,997 of CAXMSP010000204.1, forward strand.
TGCCAGCTGGCAAAGCTGATCGGTACCGCGGCGGCAAACAGGTACAGAAAAATCTCGGGTTTTTGCAGGTGCTGCTTTAACATGCGCGCATTCTGTACCGTAAACAGGTTTAATTCAATGCACGCAATGCTGTTCGGCTTCTCGCTGGGATTTTCGCTGATTCTGGCGATCGGCGCACAAAATGCTTTCGTGCTAAAACAGGGCCTCAGGGATGAGCATGTGTTGCTGGTGTGTTTCATTTGCGCGCTGTCCGACGCGCTCCTGATACTGATCGGTGTCAGCGGATTTCACGTGTTGGTGGCATCGTTTCCAGCATTGGTCAACATCGCACGCTTAGGTGGAGCCGCTTTCCTGTTTATCTATGGATTGATTAGTTTTTATAACGCGTTGCGCGTGCAAGAGGGTTTGCAGCCAAGCGAAATCAAAAGCAACAGTGCGTGGCAATCGGCCCTTACCTGTCTTGCCTTCACCTGGCTAAACCCGCATGTCTACCTCGACACCGTGGTATTGCTCGGCTCGGTTTCAACCCAGTTTAGCGGACAGGTTAGCTGGTTTGCAGCCGGCGCAATGTCGTCATCGTTTGTATTTTTCTTTGCGCTCGGTTATGGCGCTCGCCTGTTGTGCCCCGTATTTGCCGAGGCACGGGCCTGGCGGATCCTCGATTTTCTGATCGGATGCATCATGTGGGTAATCGCATTGCGACTCGTTTTTATGACCTGAGACCAAACTGGCCATTGGGGCCCGATTCGGCACCCGGGCTACTAGAGAGGCCGGACCAACAGGTAGGCACCCAGCACCAAAAGCGCAATAAAGAAAATCTTGCGAAACAGGATTTCGGAAAGCTGTTGGCGGATTTTCTGACCCAGCATCATACCGCACAGCGCGGGCACAATTGCGCTAGCCGAGTAAAGACCGAGTTCAAGGTCCAGCAGACTGTTAGCCTGCAGTGCAACGGCGAGCGCGAGCGTCGATACCAGGTAGAGCATTCCCATCGACTGTACCAGCATATCCCGTGACAGGCCCAGTGCCTGCAGGTACATGGTTCCTGGAACAACCGAGGAGCCAGTCATGCCGGTGATCACGCCGTTCACCAGTCCAACCATGGGCCCAAGCCACCTTTCGGTGCGCGCGCCCACGCTAAAGTGAACCCCGAGCAAGCTGGCTGAAGCATATGCGATCATTACCAGGCCAAGGAATGCTGTTAGCAACGACAGGTCTACGCGAGTCAGCGCCATGGCTCCGATGAGGACCGCAAGCGCCACCGCCAACAGGAAGGCCCATAGGCGAACCAATAATTCACTCGTAAAACCACCGACTACTGCCTGCCAGATGTTAGTTGCCGTTGAGGGTGCAAGCAGCACCGCCATGGCGGTAACCAGGTCGAGCGCGATGGTTAAAATCGAGAGGGCTACCACCTGGATCCCAAAACCGGTGATACCTTTAGCAGTGCCCGCAATCAGGAACGCCAGCATGACAATCATCAAGGTGTTGTAATCAAGCACCTGACGGATTCCTGATCACATTCCTATTCCAAGTTGTTCCCTGGCATAAGATATTTTTTGCACGGCGTCTTGAGGCAGGTTCTTGCAGTCTTCGCCGTACTGCAGCAGGAATTGCTGGTACATACCCTCGTCAAACATCAGGTTGCTCTCCTCGATGCATTCGTCACGGCAGGCTAAAACTTCCTGCGCGAGTTTCTCTGGATTGCTGAATGGTTCAAAACTGAAGTCGGATATTAACTTGATACTGGTGATGGTTCCCAGGATAACGCAGGCCTCGGCCCAGAACTCGGCAAACGACTCCCTGGCGAAATGGCGCTGAAAAATCTCGCCCCCTTCCATTTCGACTTCGATGAAGGGTTTACGAAACATGACGCTACAGGCCCGCACGCTTTCGATCCTGTGTCGCTTTGGCGGCCAGTAAACCAGTTCATCAATGATCGGATTGTCCGCGTATCGATCGAGCGCCAAATTCATGCTTGCCTGTGACCGGCAATCATGGTTTCCACTCCGAAACATCTACAATTGCGTCACTATTCCTTGTCAGCCAATCCTCTTGATCATGGGTCTCGGGTACCCGAACGCCCCGTATCTTGGATACATGCGCAAAGGCCTGCTCCGGGTCCAGGTTACAGTGCAGCAGTATTCCGGCGACCACCAAACCGGAGCGCCCTATACCTGCATGACAATGGACCAGGGTATTGACACCCGCGTTAACCTGTTGAAACAGCATGCTCGAGAGGCGGGCAAAATCTTCCACCGACGGCGGCAATCCCATATCCGGAATCGGAAAGGAAACAAAGTCCATACCATGCGACTTAACCTGCTCACGCTCGCCGTCGAGCCCCAGAGCACGCGCCTCACTGTGTCCGAGTAATGAAACGACCAGATTTATGTTAAGTCGGGCGATGTTAACCACCGATGCAGCCGCACCCTCTTCTAGCGATGGTCGCGCCATCATCGCGAGGAACCCGCTGCCTATCGTTCCTACTTTGAACATTTCAGCTTGCATCATTACTCCCTCAAAGTGCTGCTACCAGAAAAGCGCTTATCAACGGATGAACCCTGTACCTTAACGCCGACCGCTCCGGTTGGAAGGCAGTGCCGATATAAAAACGATGAGCTGGAATTTCGCATACGCGTGGTTCGCCGTTGTCATCATGCCCACTAAACCTTAGCTGACTGCTTTCGAAGACTTGCACGAAATCTCGATTGACTCCGAACCCGCAATGGTACTCTTCCAGCACCCTTTCGGCTTGATATATATCACCTGCCCTGGAACCGCGCTCAATATTTATCGCTTCGGCCTGATCGTAAAGCTTGCATGCCAACGGCGCAGTCACGGGCATTGGTGTATCCGGGTCATCCTCGAGACTGGCGGCCGACTCAAAACCAAGAACGTTCCTCGCATATTCGATCACGGCATGCTGATAGCCGGCACAGGTGCCAAGAAAAGGGATATCGTTTTCGCGAGCGAACTTAATAGCGGCTATCACCACTTCCGGCTTTTCGTAGGGACTAAACGGAACACACCATAACGCGTCGAATTCAGACATCGACTGCGGATTCAGTTCAGCGGTGCGTATCCAGATTTGCTCAACCTTTGCCGCTAACGATTGAGCAGCGAGATCGATCGCACGCGGGATTGCCTGATGAGCAACAACCGCCTGGTCATAGTCCCCGACCAGCAAAATTTTCATTACCGCGTACTCATGTTTCAAGGCCCACATATTTTTCCATGAACACGCTTAATGGATCAGCAACATAGGCTCCAAACGGGCCCCGTTCCCGGTATCCGAGCTTGCGATACAAACCGAGAGCCTCTGGCTGATTAACCCCGGTCTCGAGACGAAACAGCGTGACACCGCGGTTTTCCAGTTCACTCTCCAGGTAGTGCATGATTTTATTTGACAGGCCTTTACCACGGTGTTGCGCAAGCACGAACACGCGCTTGATTTCGGCATAGCTAATATCGTCCTGCAGAATCTTGGCAGCCCCACTGGCAACCAGTTCAGCGTCGATACGGCAGCCGACAAACAGTACGTTGGGCTTCTTCAGATCCTCGCTACTCTCAAGATGAGTGCTCTCGGCCGGATAGAGACCGACATAATAGGCATCGGAGGCTGCGATCAATGCCTGTACATCAGCTGAATCCGGATCGAGGTAGTCGACATCCATGCTAGGCATTTTGATTTGCACCGTTAATGAAGGAATACATTTCAATTTCGGCACGGTGTACCCAACCGCGATTCGACCAGAAAGCTCGACCTGGTTCGTTATCACCCAGCACGTGCACATGCGATTTGACAATTCCCTGTTCACTCAACGCTTCCAGACACAGCTCAACCAGTTTATCGCCGATGCCCTTTCCACGCAGTTCGGGGACTACTGCCAAATGTTGAATGTAGCCTCGCCTGCCATCATGACCAGCCATCAAGGTGCCGACGATACCGGTCTCATCCTGGGCTACAAAACTGAGCCCCGGATTGCGCTCAAGGTACTTTTCGGTACTCTGGCAAGAGTCCGCGTCACGCAGACTGATACCGTTACAAGTGCGCCACAGGGCCATGACCGCATCGTGGTCGCTGCTATTCATGTTGCGATAAATCATCGGCCCGTCATATTAATGGATTCGTCCGCTGACGCAACATCAGTGTGACTGTGTCTCCAAATTTTAATCACTGCATTTTACACGCTACAACAAAACCGTACCTTCGATCAGGATATGAGTTTGACCGCCTATCTTGACGTTGTGCGAATCTACCGGCTTAATCGACACGCGCCCATGACGACCGATACAGGTACCCTGGGCTACCGTAACGCTATCCTTAAGCCGCCCATCGGCCTGCAACCAGTGAGCGAGTGCAGAGTTGAGCGAACCGGTGATCGGGTCTTCACTCATACCACTGGACGGTGCGAGCATGCGCACTTCGTAATTACATTCGCTTCCCGTGGGGTGCGCACCAATCATCCCGATTGCCTTGAAGGTCGGCCAACGCACACAAGAAGAGTCGAGCTCCAAAACAGCCTCCGCTGAACTCAGCTGCAGCACCTGCCACACCGGCCCGTTATCCAGTTCCGCACTGTGCAGTATCGCATCACGCGGTATTTCCAGCGCGTCGACAATTGCGTCGAAACTATCGGTGCGCATAGGTCGTATTTCGGTGGGTGGCGCTAAAAATGCAGGCAAGCCTGAATCGGTAATATCGATTTCGACGATGCCGACACCGCATTCCTGCCGCACAATCCCGGATTCTCGGGGTTTACCTCCACAGTGCAACCAGGCCGCACAACTTCCCAGCGTCGGATGACCTGCAAACAGCATTTCCCGCGTCGGCGTAAATATGCGCAGCTTGTAGTCAGCCGTGTCGTCCGGGGGCGGCAGGATAAACGTGGTCTCGGCAAGATTGGTCCAGGCAGCAAACCGATGCATGGTTTCATCCGACAGGCCTTCCCCATCGACGACGACCGCGAGCGCATTACCGAGCGTCGGTATCGGCGTGAAAACATCACACTGGATGAATCGGCGAGTCTCAATCATGTTTCCTGTCTCACTTAAATTAACTCTCACTTCGACGAGAAAAGAGTTCACTCAATTCGGCGTCGGGTATTTGTTCGCTGGCGAAATTAAAGCTGCCCTGCTCGAGCATTTCCTGCGCGGCACGTCGTACCAGGCCCAGGGTTGCTCTTGCCAGCGATCCGCCGATACTGATACGCGTAACGCCGGCCTGGCGCAATTGCGCTAATGAAATTGGTGTGCCGGACAAACCCATTACGACGTTGACTGGCCCGTCAACCGCAGCGACCAGTTCACGAATGGTATCAAGATCCCTGATACCGGGCACATACAGGCAATCGGCGCCGGCTTCACGATATCGGTTAACGCGTTCAACCGAATCTTTAAAGGGATCGGGGCTACCATACAGGTAGCATTCAGCGCGAGCCGTCAGTACAAACGGATAATCAAGCTCCGCCACTGCCTGTTTCGCTGCACGGACTCGCTCGACTGCCAGTTCGATATCATAAAGCGGGTACCGCCGATCACCGCAATAGTCCTCGATACTGGCACCGACAACACCCGTAGCGGCAATGCGCTTCATGTTCTCGAAAACCGCCGCGGGGGCATCGGCGTAAGCGTTTTCCGAATCCATGCTGACCGGAATTCTGACTGCATCCGAGATTTCGCAAGTTTCATCTAATGTCGAATCGAACGACAGCGCGGCTTCAGCGTCGGCAAGGCCATGGCTGTAGGCAATGCCTGCACTGGTAGTGCCAATTGCACTGAACCCGGCCTGTTCCAGCAGAACTGCGCTACCCGCGTTCCAGGCATTCGCCATGATGAAGCAATTCCCAGCCGCGTGCAGGCGCTGAAATTCGATGGCTTTTTGATCGATCATATAACGCTCATTGGATTTATTAGATTACCCATGACCCACTGCTATTCCCTTCTGTAGTTTGCGTTCACCTTGTGTCTCGCGCCTTATCCTTTCAAAACCATCAAGCCTGACGAAATCCGTTCAATTCTAACGCATACGCGGGCACAGATAATCCAGGATTTTGCAGGGCCTAAAGACTAACGAAAAGCGCTCCATGGTCTATATTTATTTAGCAGTCGAAGAATTTTGACAACCGCAGCAACTAGATATTTAATGCAGCTTATTAGGTATCTGTCATAAGCAATTGTTTTTAATAACTAAGGATAGAAATTAGAAACGCGGGAGTTGCAATAAGCCTTCTGCCGAAAGGAATGCAGGATCAAGATTAATCAGTTTTTAGCAGCGGCAAATTAATTCCTGCCGCAGTGAGTGACGAGAATGGAAGTAAGGCCTTATTCGAAAAGTCTGCGTGGAAAGATAACCAATCGTACGCTCTTTATCGGTATCGCGCCGGTTTTAATGGTTGGCATTTTTTCCTGGTTCAGCCTTAACCAGTTGACGACCAGCGCCAACGAGCAGCTCGACAATAGCCGCGCAGAATTACTCGACTCGGTCGTGGGCAACAACCTGAGCACCACCTCTGCACGCATTGTCAACCAGCTTGATACTTTCATGCTGGAACGTATTTCGGATGTTGTTGTCTGGGCCTCCGCTCCAATTATTCTGCAGGCGGCAAAATCAGCCGCGGCAGCACATCAAAAGGCGGGACTCGTCGACAAGGAAATTGATGAAATCGAAGCACTTTTCAAAACACGCAAGAGTCTCAATATTTCTCCGACAGCAAATCGGTATTTAATCCAGCAAATCAGGCGCTCATCGCACTTTGGCGAGGTGTTCTTCACCGACAAACACGGCTTTAATACCGCCCTGACCAATCCAACCTCTGACTTCGTACAGCGTGATGAAAACTGGTGGAAAACCGCCTGGGAAAACGGCATTTCGGTGGGCGAAGTCGAGTTTGATGATTCTGCAGGCATATGGTCGATCGATATCTCGGTTCGTATCGACGATACCGCTTCGGGCAGAAGTCTCGGCGTGATGAAAGCCGTGCTTGGCGTTAGCCTGATCCAGGAAGTAGCCGACAAGGGAGCACGCGACATTAACGGCGGACTGGTCACGGTTATCAGCAGCGGCGGACTATTGCTCGCCGAAACTGGTACGAAACACGCCAAGGACCGAATCATGGTCGATTCCGTAAACTTGCGTAACAGCACCGACCCGGCGCTGCAGGAAGTATTTTCCGCGCGCAACAAGGGTTACGTGCTCAATAGCGATCAGGTACTCGGTTACGCCAAGTCGGCTGGGCCCGAGTTATACCGCACGGTGGTAACCCGCTTTCCGGGCTTCAACTGGTCAGTCCTGGTGCAGCAGCCAACCTCAATCGCACTGGCGCCTATTGAAGGGCTATCGACCGTACAGGCCAGCCTGCAAACTTCAAAACGCCAGGTGATTGTCATTCTTACCATCGTTGTACTGGCTGTCTTCGCGTTAGCATTTTTCATTGCTGGCATGTTATCGAAGGCTATCACTCAACCCATGCTTGATCTCAGGGAGCTCGCTGATTCGGTCAGCAAAGGCGATACATCACGCACGATATCGGTAAATTCAGACGATGAAATTCAAGACGTGGCACAGGCCTTCGAACGCATGCGTACCAGTGTTTCAATCATTATGAAGCGCATGCGGGATATGAGGGACGGCCAGTAATCGATTATGCGTCAGCATCCCGTACTTTTCGCTAAGACCTCCGCTACCATTACCGACCGGCCTGCAGTATCGGGTTAAACCTGTCGAATTATCAAATGGCACAGTCTCAATTCGTACCCAAGGTAAAACTGATCGAGCAGCTTGGCGAAATCATCAGTAGCCATGAAACCGGTTTCCTGACAATACTCACCGATAGCAATCGCTCGGTCCTATTGAGATTTTCACAGGGCAAGTTAACCCGGTTGCATTGCCGCTCCAGGGAAGCCGGTGAAGCAATTCAGGTGCTCGCGGAAAGCTCCCTGGTAAAGTATACCTATGCCTCGGCACCCGAAGACAGCGAGCCCGAGCTAATGCCGGCTGACAGTTTCTTGCAGCTAATCGATCCGGGCGTCAATACCGTATCTTCCGGAAACATGAGACCGGTTGTATCCGGTAGCAACATGTCCGCGGGTGATCCCATCAAGGCACGAATGCTTGATATCGCGACCGAGTACATTGGCATTGTTGCCGAGATGATCGTCGACGAGGCTTTCGAAGACAGCAACGATGTGGGCAAGGCGATCGACTATATCGGTAATGCTATCCCGGACGCGAACCAGTCCAAAGCATTTCGCAGGGCCGCTCTGGAGCATTTCTCGTCGATAGATATCTAGCCCTGCAGGTTCATGAAATCGTCTGGTAATAGAGATTCTGTGGGTGCTCGGCTTCAATAAAGAAATACCAGCGTTCAGCCAGCAATCCCAGGTATTGCAATACGAAGGCCAGGCTGCAGATGAGTATCGAAGACTCGTCGCTGATCTGCAGTAATAGCAGCGGGATGACGAATCCCAGTAACAGGAACCCCCGTCGCACAAGCTGCACAACCGAGGCACCGTAGCTATGAATGAAAGCACGGGTGTTAAAGCTGCCACCCATGGCACCCTGCGCTATTTGCCGAATCGTTGGGTGATGCACGCCGATAGCTGACTGCAGACTCGAAGGACTACGTAATCCTTTGTTACGTAACAGCGTGGCGAAACGAAATATCAGGGCAGCGAAGGTCAGGAAGATTGCCATCCCGACAAAATAGGCGAAGCGTCCATCCTGGCTATAGGACGCCAGCGCACTGGCCAGCGTGAACCCGGAAGCACAACCCATGAGCAAAAAGTTCAATACGGTCAGCGGGCTATGCCATTGACGCAAAAACTTTAAACAGGCATAAATCATCGCGGTACAGACAAACAGTGCGCAAATAGCCAGCACCGCGCCGAAGCCCACTACCGTTGAAATCGAAATCGGGATACTTTCACCGAGAACCAGAACAATCGAATCCACCACCGATAATTTCAGCAGTGCATAACCCAGCATCAACAGCATCGCTGCTGGCAGAGCGATGACTTCACGCGATAGCCAGGAGCTGCGCCACATCGCTGCGGCACGCCAGGCGCGTTCAGGATGCCCCAGGTGGAAAAAGGATGCGACCAGGCCGAGAGCCAGTAACAAGACACTCAATGCTGCTGCATGGCCACTGTAATCGTTTAGCGGGGGTTGAAGAATCCCCAGTAGAACAAACCATTCAGCGCTGTAAAAAGCCAGGAACAGACCCTGCCCTGCACCAATCAGGGTGGTTAAAAGAATAACCGAAATCGCGGGCTTCATAGCTTCACCACGAGGTCGAATCGTCGAGCGTGGTGCGCGTGGTGGGTTTGCGTGGGCCACGATCTTCCTTGCGTAACGGATTGTCCACTCGCTGCAGGTCTTCCTCGTGGACCGCGATACTGACCTTGCGCCGTGGCAGGTAATGATTGGCCGGTGCGGTGCCCCATTCAGGCATTAACTGATAACCACCCGCATCGCTGATTGCCTTCGAGGCTTCGGATTCGGGATCATGGATATCTCCGTAGATCCGGGCACTGGTCGGGCACGACAGGACGCAAACCGGCTTGCGCTCCGTTTCGGGCAGGCTTTCATCGTAGAGACGATCGACACAGAGGGTGCATTTCTTCATGACCTTCTGCTGCTCATCGATCTCGCGGGCACCATAGGGACAGGCCCAGGAACAATACTCGCAGCCGATACACTTGTCGTAGTCTACCAGCACGATGCCATCCTCGGGTCGCTTGTAGCTCGCACCGGTGGGGCAAACCGGAACGCAAGGCGGATCTTCGCAGTGCAAACAGGATTTCGGGAAGTGCACGGTTTGCGTGTTGGGAAAGGTTCCAACCTCGAAAGACTGCACCCGGTTGAAAAAGGTTCCGGTTGGTTCCGCCGCGTAGGGATTTTTATCCACCATTGGACCCGCCTGACCCGAGGTATTCCATTCCTTGCAGCTGGTGACGCAGGCGTGGCAGCCGACGCAGGTGTTGAGGTCTATAACCAGGGCCAACTGCGTCATTTGCCGATCCCCTTGAAAAACGCCTGCCATTTGCCGCGCGGCGCTTCCATCCCCGGTACCAGGGGCTGAGTTTCGAACTGGGGCGAAGTCTGTTTCGGTTCGGAATCCTCGGCCTTGTAGACCCGAACCCGAACGTCGTACCAGGCCGCCTGGCCGGTGATCGGATCCGAGTTGCTATAGCTGTAACCCTCTCTCGCAGAGGGAATTTCCTCACTGATCAAATGATTCAATAAAAACCCTTTCTGCGATTCGTTGGCATTGCGTTCCAGCGCCCAGGCGCCAGAAGCCTTGCCGATTGCGTTCCAGGTCCAGACCGTTCCCGGTTCAACCGACTCGCTGAATCGGCACATGCAGCGCACCCGGCCATGTGTAGACTCGACCCAGATCCAGTCACCATCGTCGAAACCATTTTGAGCCCCGACCCTCGGACTGACAAAAAGATAGTTATGCGCATGAATTTCCTTCAGCATGAAGTGGTCGTACGGCGCTTTTTCGGCTGACGTGCTGTCCCACTCCGTTTCGTGAACT
>CAXMSP010000205.1:0-3461 GCA_964196225.1 uncultured Gammaproteobacteria bacterium
AAGAGCTCGAAGCATTTCGGGCCCAGGCTCATCGAGACTGGCGTCAGATCCTGTTGCACCGTGCGCGCGAACTAAACCCGGGCGGTAAACTGGTGCTGATAAACTTTGCACGCGATGAACAGGGCTGTTATCTCGGCAATACCGGTGGTGTGAATATGTTCGATCAGTTCAACCGGATCTGGCAAAGCTTTCTAGAACAGGATCGGATCACGCGCGCGGAATATGAAAATATGACCCTGCCGCAGTACTACAATACGGTCGAGGAATTCAGCGCGCCGCTGCAGGATCCCGATGAAGCCGTTTACCAGGCCGGTCTGCGCCTCGATCATATCGATACCCGTATTGTTAAATGTCCGTTCGCCGAATCATTCACGGAGCACGCCGACGCGGCTCGCTTTGCCGAGGAATACATCCCGACCATTCGCAGCTGGAACGAAAGCATATTTTTCAACGCTTTATCCGAGGATCGTCCGCTAGACGAGCGCCGGCAAATTATCGAAGACTATTACGGAACCTATCGCGACATCGTGCGCGATAATCCCGAAGGCCACGGCATGGATTACGTCCACGCCTACACCGTAATCTCAAGGATTGCTTAGCTGTCATCCCGCGACTTGATCGCGGGATCCAGAAGCATTTAGGCGATAAGTTTTTTGCCGGATACCGCGGTCAAGCCGCGGTATGACACGTAATATGTGCGCGGTGCGACAAGTACCCTGAGTTCGGAGCGGAACGCCTGGGGATTCAGGAAATACTAGGTTTCGACGGGGTAGCCTGCCTTCTCCCAGTCCGGCATGCCGCTATGGCTGATGCAAATGATGTGGTTCAGGCCCTGAAAATTCAGGTTGGTGGTCGAGGTCTGGGCGCGACGACCGGAACGGCAGTAAAGATAAACCTGCTCGTATTGTTTTAACTCGTCGACATGCGCATTCTCGGTACCCATCGGAATATTGAGACTGCCCGGCACATGCCCACGCGAAAACTCTTCCGCTGTACGGTTGTCCATAACCAGGATGTTTGCGGGAAGGTCCTGCCAGACCTGGTGCAAATCATTCATGTCAAAGTCCCGCAACAGGTAGCGATTCGGGTCGAAGTTGATGCCGACGCTCATGTTCGCCGGTACCGCCTCGTTAATTCTTTTCGGCATATCCAGGTTGAGGTTGTTCATTAAATCCACGAACTCCTTGCGTGGACGATTGCCGCCAAGTCGAGGATTCCAGGCTTTTTCCTCACCGATCGTTGACGAGGTTCGACCGTTATAATCGTGCGCCGGGTAGACGATGGTGTCGTCACTGAGGACGAATAATTTTTGCGTAATGCTGTCGTAAAGTGCACCCGGGTCGCCGAACTGGAAATCAGTGCGTCCGCAGCCCCGGATCAATAGTGTATCGCCACTAAACAGCATACCGTCACAGAAATAGCTGGTGCAGCCATTGGTATGGCCGGGCGTCGAGATCGCCATTATCTGGTAATGCCCCAGCGTTATGCTGGCACCATCTTTGAGCGGGATATCGATTGCCTCGATCCCCGAGCTTTCCCCGTAGACCAGCCTGGCACCGGTCATCTCGCGTATCTTGCCCGCCGAGGTAATATGGTCCGCATGCGCATGCGTCTCGATCGCATACAACAATTCAACCCCGAGCTCATTGATGATTTGCATATCGCGATCAAAAGTTTCCAGCACTCCGTCGATGATAGCGCCCTCGCGGGTATCGGAATCGATTAACAGGTAGGTATAGGTACAGCTTTCACGGTCGAACAACTGTTTGACGGTCAGGCGGGGTACGGTCATTAAAAAATAGGCTCAGGCTTTAACAAGGGCTAGTGTAATTTTTACAATTGACGATAGCAATTGGCAATGGCATGGTGGGTGGGTTCTGGCAATAGTCCACAAAATGAATCCTGACGAAATTTTAAAACAGCTAAAACTGGAATCAGACCTGGTTGCCATTGCCATCGTCGGGCTTGCGATTGTACTTGTCTTACTTGTAAATCGTAAACGTTTAGTGGTAAGAATCCGGGAGTGGCGCATTCAACGAAGTCTGAAGCAGATTGGTGGTGACCAAATCCGCAACCTGTTCTGTTCCGACGGACTGGATGGCTACTTTAGACTTGATCGCCTGGCTTTGACCCCGGATGCGATCGTGCTGATCTCCTACAAACTCTATGGCGGTAATATATATTGCGCCGAACATATTTCGGAATGGACGCAGTTAGTCGGACAGAAAAGCTATCAGTTTGAAAACCCGCTGTTTGAGCTGGAAAACCAGCTTACCGCGTTAAAATTGTTAACTGGTAACGCTCTGCTGGAAGGATACCTGTTCTTCAATAACAGCGCGGAATTCCCCAAGGGTCACCCTGACCGGGTGTTGCACCCCGGAAATATCCCTGAGCGATTTAATGCCTCTAATTGTGAGAACGTCAAGCCCGAAATTACAGCTGTCTGGGAGTTGCTTAAAGCCCACCAGCAACAAGTCTCACCTGCTGACCATGCCAGTGTAAAAACTTGAAATGTCAACCTAGAAAGCCCAGAATGACTGCGTTGTATTCAGGGAGTCGGCTTTAAAAACTTCCGACTACCATAATAAATTTTAATCTAAAGACCAATATAACGGAGAGAATCAGAGATGAAACGTCGTGATGTATTAAAAGGTGGCGTGGCCGCCGCACTCGCAACCGGAGCAGGCACCGTATCGGCACCAGCGATCGCTGCGAATCGAATCGAAATTACCATGGTAGCAACCTGGGGTAGAGACTTCCCAGGCCTGGGGACCGGCGCACAACGCTTCGCTGAGCGCCTCACAGCGATGACCGATGGGCGAATCAAGGTCAACTATTTCGCCGCCGGCGAACGCGTCAAGGCTTTTGACTCCTTCGATGAAGTCGCCTCGGGTAACGCTCAAATGTACCACGCAGCTGATTATTACTGGAAAGGCAAGCACCCGGGATGGGCTTATTTTACAGGGGTTCCTTTCGGTATGACTTACACCGAAATCAATTCCTGGATTCAATTTGGTGGTGGTCAGGCATTATGGGACGAAATCGCAGCTGGTTATGGTTTGAAGTGCCTGCCATGCGGTAACACCGGTGTGCAAATGGGTGGCTGGTTTCGCAAGGAAATGCGTTCCGCCTCAGACTTCAAAGGTTTGAAGATGCGTATGCCAGGACTTGGTGGTGATGTTCTTGCCAAAATGGGGGCCTCACCCGTTTCACTGCCCGGTGGTCAAATCTATGAAAACCTGGTATCGGGTGCGATCGATGCGACCGAGTGGGTAGGTCCCTGGAACGATAGCTTTTATAAATTTTATGAGGCAGCCAAGTATTACTATTATCCTGGTATGCATGAACCGGGTTCGCAATTGTCGCTGGGCGTAAACAAAAAATTCTGGGATGGGTTGAGTAAATCCGACCAGGCCATTATCACGGCCGCTGCAGAAACTGAAAATTCAGTCATGATGTCC